>CAZTHV010000008.1:0-24800 GCA_964613165.1 uncultured Marmoricola sp. | reverse complement strand
CCCATCACGACCGTTCGGACATCCGCCGCGCTGTCCACGATCACCTGGTCGCCGGCCACGGTCAGAGTCCCGTTCCCGTGTTCCGGCTACCGGCATCCTCGGGCTGCCGGCCGAGCCACTCGCACAGGACCTCGTCGTTGTGCTCGCCCAACTGGGGCGCCGGCACCGCACGGAAGCGGTTCGTGCCGTTGAAGAGGACCGGCATCATCGTCGCCGGTGTGGGACGCCCATCCGGGAGCCCGACCTCCTGCACGAAGCCGCGATGCTCCAGCTGCGGGATCCTCAGCGCCTCCGCGACGTCGTTGACCAACGAGCATGGCACGCCGACGGAGCTGAAGGCGTCCACCCAGTATCGGGCGGTGTTGTCGGCGAAGCGCGTCTCGAGCACGTCGACCAGCGCGTCGACGTGCGCCACACGCGAAGACTGGCTTGCAAACCGCGGATCCGAGGCGAGGCCGGGATCACCGACGACTCCGCAGACGCTCGCCCACAGCCGATCGTTGCCAGCCGCCATCGCAAAGCTGCGATCGGCTGCCCGGAACGCCTGGTAGGGAGCATTGCGCGGATGCGCGGAGCCGAGCCGGACCGGAGGCCTCCCGGTTCCCCACAGCTGACTCGTCTGCAACGCCGAGATGGCCAGCGTGGACTCCAGCATCGAGCAGTCGATGAAGACGGGCTGATGGTCGTTCCCGCGTCCCGCGAGTGCGCACACCACGCTGAACGCGGCGTACTGCCCGGTGACGAAGTCGGCCACCGGGACGCCGCACTTCACGGGGTCCCCACCGATGGATCCTGTGATGTCCATCAGCCCGCTCTCGGCTTGGATGACGAGGTCGAACGCGCCCCGTTGCGCGTACGGGCCCTCCGAGCCGTATCCGGAGATCGAGCAGTAGATGACGTCCGGATTGAACTCGGCACTCACCCGGCCGAATCCCAGTCCCAACCGCTCCATGACCCCGGGCCTGAAGTTCTCGATGACGACGTCGGCGACCGCGACCAGGCTCGTGGCCCGAGACATGTCCTGCTCATCCTTCAGATCGAGCACGACACTCCGCTTGTTGCGGTTCAGCGAAGCGAAGTTGAGGCTGAATCGCTCGCCGTCCGACAGCTCCGTGATCGGCGGCCACTGACGCAAGCCATCGCCGCTCGGCGGCTCGATCTTCACGACATCCGCACCCATGTCGGCGAGGAGCATCCCGGCGAACGGGCCGGCTGCCACGTGCGCGAACTCCAGCACCTTGACGCCCGAGAGTGGACCAGCCGTCCGGTCAGAGGCGGTCACCGCACCGTCCCGCAGGTCGTGCTGCATGGCATCACTCAACTTTCCGCCCGGCGCCCGGAATCACAAGGTGGTTCCACGTGCTGCATCGTGGCGCCATAGCCGACTCCGTGGACCTCTTGTCGTTCCGCAACGCGTGCGATTAGCATCATCATATGGCTTGATGTTCTACATCGTGGATCAACGTACGCTGTCCGCGGCGAGCGATTCGCACGTCACGTCGACGACGGGAGTCCGATGGAAGAGATCACGAGGGCGTCGTGGGCGTCGGAAGCACCCCCCGCAACCGTCAAGGTGCTGCGCGTGCTCGAGTTCGTCGCTCGCCGCAAGAAGGTGAGCGTCGCCGACGTGGTCGAGTACACCGGGATGCCGAAATCGACGGTGGTGCGGTTGCTGTCGACCTTGACCGACGAAGGCTTCATCGCACGAGCGGCCCCGAACCGCTACGAGCCGGCGCTCAAGCTGTGGGAGCTCGGCTGCCTGGCCGTCGACTGGGACGACACGCGTGACGTCGTGCCCCCGGTGCTCAAGCAGCTCGTGCAGACCACGAACGAGACCGCGCACTACGCGATCTACGACCAGGGACGTGCGGTGTACATCGAGAAGGTCGACGGTTCGCACCCGGTGCGGGCCTACACGCGGGTCGGGGGCAGCTCGCCCGCCTATGCCACGGCGACCGGCAAGGCACTCCTTGCCTGGCGACCGGAGGCCGAGATTCGCGAAGTGCTCGTGGCGGCGACCCGGTTCACCGACGTCACGGTCACGAGCGCGGACTCCTTCCTCCGCCACGCCGAGGAGATCCGGCACGCGGGCCATGCGATCAACCGAGGCGAATGGCGCTCAGGTGTGTGGGGCATCGCAGCGCCGGTCTTCGATCGGAGGCATGACGTCGTCGGTGCCGTCGGGCTCTCCGGCCCGGCCGAACGCATCGAGCCCGAGATCCAGCGCTACGCCTTCTACGTCGCGGATGCCGCGCGAGACATCTCGGCCAGGTTCGGCGCGGACCCGGAAGCAGTCCACCAACAGTGAAGGGCAAGCACTCTATGTCGACGGAGAAGAACACGTTCAACGATCCCCGCTTCCTGGCGTTCCTCAGGGCAGTGCGCACGATCCTGGCCGAGGAGACCGGTGAGGTGGCCATCACCCGCAAGGTGGCCGAGGCTGTCAGGGAGCTCCTCTCCGCGCCCTTGGTGCTTCCCGACGCCTACCGGGCACCCCGAGACGATCACTACGTGATGTATCCGCTCTACGTCGCCGACGACAGCAGCTTCAGCGTCGCCTCCGCCGTCTGGAACGTCGGGCAGCAGACGCCTGTGCACGATCACGGCGTATGGGGCGTCGTCGGAATCGTGGAGGGCATCGAGCGCGAGATCAGATACGTGAAGCCAGTGAGCGGGGCCGGCGGCGCACTCACCGAGCTCCCGAACGAGGACTTCAGCCCGGGCGAGGTCACCATCTGCTGTACCTCCGATGCCGACATCCACGCCGTCTCCTGCGCCTCCGCCATCCCGTGCGTCGGACTGCACGTCTACGGCGGCGACATCGGCACCATCCGCCGCCGGACGTATCGCCCCGAGGACGGCGAGATCGGATACTTCACAAGCAGCTGGCCGGAGATCGTCCCTGCCGTCGTCGAGGTGTGACCCAGCGATGCTCGTACTCACCCCTGAAGAGACTCGATCGGCGCTCGCTCGCACGGACCTCCGCACATCGATGCGGGACGCACTCGTCGCGATCGCCCGGGGCAACGTCTCCGCACCGCCCCGCATGAGTGCCTTCGGCGCCCACGGCAAGGTGAGCGCGATGGTCGGCGTGGCGGCCACGACCATGATCGGCAAGTTCATCTCGGTCTTCCCCGGGAATCACGGCACCGAGATCCCCACCCACCAGGGATGTCTCGTGATCTTCGACGAACGGGATGGGGTTCCGCAGGCCATGGTCGACACCGGCGCGATGACCGCGGTGCGCACCGCTGTCACCACGGCGGTCGCGACCGACGCCATCGCCTCCGCAAGCGCCGAGGTGCTGACCATCGTCGGGTCCGGCATTCAGGGACGCAGCCACTTCCTGGCGCTCCAGGGGGTCCGTCCGTGGTCCGAAGTGCGGCTGGTCTCCCGCCATCCCGAGGCCTTCGAGACCTGGGATCTCGATATCGGTGATGCGGTCGTGGCGGACGACGTGCAGGCGGCCGTGGCCGACGCGCACGTCGTCACACTGTGCACCTCGGCGGATCAGCCCGTGGTTCGAGCTGACTGGCTGGCCCCGGACGTACACGTCAGCTCGATCGGCGGAGGGCACGAGCTCGATCCCGCATTGGTCGACTCCGGCCAGCTCTTCGTGGAGTGGTACGGCGCCGCGGAACACGCTCACCCGGCAGGCGCGAAGGAGCTGCAGAGCATCGCCACGCCGCGGCTCACCCTCGTCGGCGACATCATCAGCGGAACTGCGTCCGTGTCACGGCCCCGGCGCACGGTCTACAAGTCCACCGGGCACCCCGCCGAGGACGCGATGGCGGCGCGCGCGCTGATCGAGGCCGCCCGCACCCACGGCATCGGACAAGAGCTCGCGTGGTGAGTCGATGACGTCCATTCCGCTGCGCTCTCCCACGCTGGAGGAGCTGCGCACCCGACAGAGCGTCAAGTGGCAGACGTACCCGGCTGACATCATCCCCGCGTGGATCGCTGAGATGGACTTCGACGTGGCACAGCCCATCCGAGACGCGGTGACGGCCCAGGTCACCGCCGGCGACCTGGGCTATCCGCAACCGGAGCCCGATGCCCTGCGTGAGGAGGTCGTCCGATGGATGGCACGCGATCACGCCTGGGACATCCAGACCCAGGACATCGTCGTGATTCCCGACGTCGTACGCGGGGTCGAGCTGGCGATCCTGACCCAGACGGCGCGAGGAGATCGTGTCGCCGTCCAGACACCGAGCTACCCGCCTCTGCTGCATGCGGTACGCGACCACGGCCGCGAGGTGGTGGAGGTGCCGATGACGCTGGTCGACGGCAGCTGGGATCTCAACCTGGCAGCCATCGAGCGAACCCTCTCGACGGGGACTCGCATGCTGATCATCAGCTCACCCAACAACCCGACCGGCAAGGTCTACACCCGTGCCGAGCTGGCCGCCCTCATCGAGGTCTCCAGGAAGCACCGGGCGGTCATCGTGTCCGACGAGATTCATGCACCGTTCACTCATGACCCACAGCGTCACGTGCCGACGGCGATCGTCACGCCGGACGCCCAAGAATGCACGATCACGGTGACCTCACCCTCGAAGGCATGGAACCTCGCCGGGCTTCGATGCGCGCAGATGATCCTGCCCGACACGACACTGCGCCGGCGGGTGCTCGAGCTCCCGGTCAAGCTGCGGAAGGGGAGCTCGATCCTGGGCATCACGGCGGGAGTCGCCGCGCTGCGGGAGGGAAGTCCATGGCTGTCCGCGATCCGCGAGCAGCTGCTCGCCAACCGCTCCGCAGTGACACGCTTCCTCCACGCGTACCCGCAGGTGGGCTACGAAGCACCCGAAGCGGGCTACCTGGCCTGGCTCGACGTCTCCCAGGTGGGAATCCGGTCGAGCTCACCCGCAGAGCACTTCCTCCACAGCGGGCTGGCGCTGAGCCCGGGAGAGGACTTCGGCATGGCAGGCATCGGACACGTCCGCCTCAACTTCGGTACGCCGCCGGCGGTACTGTCCAGCATCCTCGAGCGGCTCGCCGCAGGTCTGGCGGCTGCCCGCGTGGACCCGGCTCGCCTCGCCAGTGGCCCTGGGGGAGCGTGACCTGGCCGATCGAGCCGACGGCTCTTCGAGCCGCGGCTCGTGCCTTGCGCCCGGTGTCCAGGTGGTGAGGTGGTGCCCCGGGTGGGGGTCGAACCCACACTGAACGGTTTTTAAGACCGCTTCCTCTGCCGATTGGGATACCGGGGCCGCGGAGCGCCACCACGCGCCCCGGACCGGACGAACATATCCAGACTCGGTCGGAGCCCGGGACGTGACACCGCAGCAGCCCCGGGATCACTCCATCGGGACGGCAGTCCGGTCCTCACGCGTCCTGGTTCGCCCTCGCGTGCTGGAGCGGCTTCCAGCCAAGGCCCAGCGACAGCGCCTGCGCGATGCGGAGCACGGCATCGACGGTCTCCTCCACTCGCGGCTCGGTCATCTGGGAGCGGGTCATCACCGCCGTCACGCACGCCTCGACCCCGCCGTCGGCGTCGTAGATGGGAGCCGCGACGGAGCCCGTGAACGTCTGGACGTCACCGATGGTCACCGCGAACCCCTGCGCCCGGACCTCCGCGAGGCTGGCCCGCAGCTGATCCGGGTCGGTGATGGTCTGGGGGGTGAGAGCGAGAAGTCGGTGGCTCAAGTAATCGTCGATGAACTCCTGATCGGCGTACGCGAGCAGGACATGCCCCTTGGAGCCGCAGTGCAGCGGGAAGTGGTGACCGTAGGTGGTGCGGGTGATGACCTCACTCGTGGATGCCTCCCTGGCGAGGAGGACGACGCTGGATCCTCCACTGCGCTCCACCAGCTGCAGGACCGACGGCGTCTGGCCGGTGGCCTCGCGGTTGAAGAACGGGACCGCCATCTCCAGGAGCCGGTGGCCCACGAGATAGGTGCTGCCGAGCAGCCAGGTCTTCCGGCCGATGTGGAAGAGCCCTCCCCCGTCCCGGTACACGAACCCGTCAGCCTCCAGCTGGGCCAGAGTCCGCTGCAGGGTGGCCCAGGAGATGCCCAGCTCCTCGGCCAGCTCCGAGGTGCGCATCGGCCGCTCGGCCACGAAGTCGAGGACGCGAAGGGCGCGAGACACGCCCTGGAGTGTCGGCGACACAGCCGTACCGGCGCCACCGTGGGCGGACACCTCCCTCTCGGAAGCCACGAATCCACCCCTTCAAGAATCTCGTGCTCGACGCCGGCCGGCGGTACCAGCTCCAGCCGGTGTCAATGATGACACTGTCTCTACGATACGTGGCCGGAACGACCGGCCGCCCGGGCGAGTCCGACGACCAGCTCCGGATGAAGTGGCAGCTCCCGGACGAGGTCGCCTTCCAGAGCGTCGTCGACCGCAGCCGCGACCGCCGCGCCCGCGGGGTTGATCCCGGACTCCCCACAGGAGCGCAGTCCCAGCGAGTTGCCGATGGACGGGTACTTCTCGCTGACCAGCACCTCGACGCTCCTCGGCATCTCGTGCGCGGTCGGCAGCCGGTAGGTCATGAACGTCGTGCACAGCGGCTCGCCGGCCTCGTCGTACCGGAACCCCTCGTAGATCGCTCCCCCGATGCCCTGCATCAGCCCACCGACCAGCTGGCCTTTGACGATCTGGGGCTTGATGGCATTGCCCACCTCGCTGGAGAGGAACGCCCTCCTGATCGAGATCTGGCCGGTCCCGGGATCGACCTCGACCTGCAACACCAGGACGCCGTAGGGATAGGTCACCCCCACCCCCGACTCGGTGTAGGTCTCGGTGAACGGGGCGATGGTGGAGCCCCCGGGACCGGCGGTCCGGTCGAAGGCGGCGACCTCGGCCAAGGTCACGCCTCGACCCGGCTCGGCGCTGACCCGGACGGACCCACCGGCGAGCTCTACCTGGTCGACGTCGCAGCCGAGCATCCCGGCTCCGACCCGTCGCGCCCGCTCCCGGAGACGCCCGGCAGCGACCCGCGCGGCGTTCCCGGCGTAGAGCGTCGACCGGCTGGCCCACGACCCCACCCCGGTCGCCACCAGATCCGTGTCCGACATCCGCACCTCGACCGAGGCGGGCGGGACCGACAGCTCGCGCGAGACGATCTCGGCCAGCATCGACTCGTTCCCCTGCCCGAGCGAGGCACCACCGGACCCGACGATCAGCCGGCCGCGCGAGTCGAGGCCCACGGACACCGTCTCGAAGCCACCGCCGCCCCCCTTCTCCAGGAAGCAGACCAGACCGACGCCGACCGCGCGCCCGATCGCCCGTTCGAGCGCCGCCTCCTCACACCACGAGCGATACCCCGACTGCTCGATCGTCTGCTCCAGGAGCTCCGCGGGATCGCCTTCCTCGATGTGGAGCTCGTGTCCCAGGATGGTCAGCGGGCGGGCCAGTGGCAGGTCGTCGGACGTGAGCAGGTTCAGCCTCCTCACGTCCACCGTATCCACGCCGAGTCGACGGGCAGCCGCATCCAGCAGGCGCTCGCAGGCGAACGTCGACTCGAACCGGCCAGGCGCCCTGAACGTGGCTGCCGGGGTCTTGTTCGTCATCGCCATGTGGACCTCGCCCTGGTACGACGGCACCCGGTACGGACCGGGCAGCATCGCCAGCGTGACGTCGGGGACCACGATGCCCACGGTCCGGACGTAGGCCCCCTGGTCGAGCCAGACCTGGTCGCGGATCCCCAGGATCCGGCCCTCGTCGTCGAACGCGCCCGACACGACACGACTCTGCTCGCGCGACTGGTTCGCCGCCGTCAGATGCTCGGACCGGTCCTCGATCCACTTCACCGGCCTGTCGAGCATCCGGGCGAGGAACGGGACCAGGAAGTCCTCGGGGTAGAACTCGCCACGGACTCCGAACGCGCCGCCCGCGTCGCTGCTGCGCACCGAGATCTGCTCGATCGGCAGGTCGAGCAGCCGCCCCAGCACCATGCGATTGAAGTGGGCGACCTTCGTCAACCCCCAGAGCGTGAGGTGCTCGCTGGCCCGGTCGTAGTCAGCGACGAGGCCCCGCGTCTCCAGGGGAACCGCCGAGTGCCTGCCCACCTCCAGCTCGAGCGTCACGATGTGCGCGGCGTGCTCGAAGGCACCGTCGACGTCGCCGTAGCCCTTGTGGATGTGCGCCGCCCGGTTCGGATGACCAGCGAAGAGGACCGGAGACTCCGCCTCGACCGCGGTACGGGCATCCAGGACCGGCGTCAGCGCCTCGTACTCGACCCGGACACGCTCGGCCGCGTCCTCGGCCAGATAGGGACTCTCCGCGACGAGCGCGGCGATCGGCTCGCCTACATAGCGCACCACACGATCCGCCAGCACCGGCTGGAGGAAGGGGTCCAACGGCGGATCGCTCTGCCCCAGCCGCAGCGGGACGACCGGGACCTCGTCGAAGTCCTCGGCGGTGATGGCAGCCCGGACGCCAGGACACTCGAGCGCGGGACGACAGTCCACCGAGAACCGGCCGTGAGCGACGGTCGACCGCACGACGTACATCCAGAGCTGCCCCGGGCGATCGACGTTGTCCACGAAGCGGCCGGCGCCACGGAGGAGACGGAAGTCCTCGTTGCGGAACGCGGTCGAGTCGACAAGCGGGATGGCCGGGGGCGCGGAGACCGCCTGGGTGGTCACGCGCCCGCCCCCTCGGCCGCACCGGAGCGCTGGTCGAGGTACCTGCGCACGGCTCTGACGATCGGCTCGTATCCGGTGCAGCGACAAAGATTGGACGACAGCACGTCCTTGATCTCCTCGTCGGACGGGGCCTCCTCGGCGCCGAGCCACGCGGTCAGGAGCATCAGGATGCCGGGCGTGCAGAAGCCGCACTGGAGCGCGTGCTCCTCGGCGAACGCGCTCTGAAGCCTGGACAGCTCTCGCTCGTCGGCCAGGCCCTCCACGGTCTCCACCGTCTGCTCGTCAGCCTGCACCGCGAAGACCAGGCAGCCACGCACCGGCACGCCGTCCAGCAGCACCGTGCACGCGCCGCAGATGCCGTGCTCGCAGCCGATGTTCGTGCCGGTCAGACCAAGATCCCGGCGCAGGACGTCGGCCAGGCTCCTTCTCGGTTCGACCGCGAGCTCGCGGACGCTGCCGTTGACGGACAGGGAGATCAGCTGGGGCTCGGCCGCGGCGGCTGGTTCGTAGGTCACTCGACATCTCCTTCGATGCTCTCGCGCGCCCGGAGGAGGGCCCGCTCCACCAGGCGCTCCGCCAGGCTCCTCCGGTAGTCGCTGGAGCCTGCCGTGTCGCTGGACGGGTCGATCACGCTCGCCGAGAGCCGGGCCGCCTCACCGATCGCCTCGTCGGTCAGCGGCTCTCCGGACACCAGCTCCTCGACTTCGGGAAGCCGCACCGGCGTGTCGGCCACGCCACCCAGAGCGAACCGGGCGCTTCGCACGACACCGCCGCTGCCGTCCAGGGCAACGCCGACGAGGACGATGCCGAAGTCTCCGGCGCGGGCCGCGTATTCGTCCAGGGCGCAGTAGCCACGCAGCGGCGGGAAGGTGACCTCGGTGACCATCTCGTCCGCGGCGACGTGGGTGCTGTAGTAGCCGAGGAAGAAGTCCTCAGCCGGAATCTCCGAGACTCCGCCACTGCTCTCCACGCGCACGGTCGCATCGAGGAGCCTGGCCATCAGGCACCATTCGGCAGCCGGGTCGCCGTGGGCGATGCTCCCGCCGAAGGTGCCGCGCAGCCGAATCGGATAGTGGCCGATCCACGGTGCCGCCGACGCCAGACCGGCCAGCGCGCTCCCCTCCGTGGCCTCGGCGCTCTCCACCGTCCGGTGCGATGTCATCGCACCGATGGAGAGCGAGCCGTCCGCCGCGACGCGAATGTGCGCCAGGTCCCTCGCCCGGGAGATGTCGATGATCACCTCCGGCCTGGCCACTCGGAAGTTCATCATCGGGACCAGGGACAGCCCGCCCGCCAGCAGCCGCGCCTCGTCGCCGAACTCCGCCAGATGGTGCAATGCCTCGGCTTTGGAGTCGGCTCTGACGTATCGGAACGCCGGCGGCCTCATGAGCCACCTCCCGGCGCCGGGTCCGGGCTAGCTGCGAAGGTCACGGATGATCGCCCGCACCGAGAGGCCGACATACACCCCCGCCAGGAAGGCGAGGATCTCCTTCGGCGGCTTGGCTATTCCCAGCATCTGGCCCGCATCGAGAACCGCTGCCGGCGCGGGTGCGACGCTCCCGCCGGCCTGGCGGGCTCCGGACGAGGCGATCCCCGGCGCGGCCACGCCGGGGATCGCTCCACCGGCGGAGCCGCCGGCCCCCTGGAGCTGATTCTGAAGATTCGCCGCGAACGCCTCGAACAGCTTGGCGCCGACCTTCTCCATGGCGCCCCTGCCCAGCTGCGCGACACGGCCACGTATCTGGGCGTCGGTGTCGACGACAATGCGGCTGCGCCCCTCGACGTCCTCGACCCGCAGCGTGATCCGCGCGTCCGCCGAGCCGGCCCCGCGCGAGTCCGCCGCCCGTGCGAGCAGTACGGCGTTGCGGGCATCCTCGTCGTTCTCGACGAAGGTGATGGTTCCCTCGTACGACGCCGTGATCGGGCCGACCTTGACGGCCAGGACACCCTCGTGCTGGTCGCCGTTGCTGCTGACCAGGGACGCGCCGGGAAGGCTGTCCGCCACGCGCTGGATGTCGGTGACCAGCCGGTAGGTCTCGGCCGGGCCGCTGTCGATCACGACCTCGTTGTGGAACCTCACCGGGCATCACCGGGCGAGAGGTTCAGGAACGACTTGATCTGCCCGCCATCGACGCGGATCGCCGCTCCGGTGACATGCCGGGCCGCCGGCGAGGCGATGAACGCGACCACGCGCGCGACGTCCTCGGGCTCGGCGATCCGGCCGAGTGGGATCGAGTTCAGCGCGATCTCGCGCGCCTGGTCGACCGTCACCTGCTTGTCCCTGGCCATCGAGTCCTCGACCCACTTCCACCGGCGAGTCCGCGTCGGCCCCGGATTGACCACGTTCACTCTCACCCCGAGCGGTCCGTACTGCTCGGCCAGCGCCATCGCGGTGTTCTGGTTGGCCGCATTGGCCGCGCCGGCGCTGACCTCCCAGTAACAGGGCTGGACGCCCGCGTTCCCGTTGACCAGGACGACGCTGCCCTCACCGGATCTGCAGAGCGCCGGCAGCGCCGCCCGGATGGTGCGCAGGTAGCCCATGACCTTGAGGTCGAACGACACCGCCCAGGCGTCGTCGCCCAGCTCCTCGAACAGTCCGGGAGGCGAGCTGCCGGCACAGAGGATGACGGTGTCCAGCCGGCCGAACCGGGCCAGGGTCGACTCGACCGCGGCCGCCGGGCTCTCCGGCTCGCTGAGATCCAAGGAGATCGTGTGGACCTCCACGCCCTCACCCTGTTCGCCGATCTCGGCCGCGGCGCGAGACAGGTCGTCACGGTCCCTGGCGACGATCGCGAGACTGGCACCCTCCGAGGCCAGCAGCTTGGCCGTCGCCAGGCCCATGCCGTGGCTGCCTCCGGTGATCAGGACTACGCGGCCTGCCATGTCGAGCTTCACTGCGGCTCGGTCCTTCCTGTCTTCGGGTTGCGCCGGAGCCTGCGCTTCCCCTGTCCGGAGCGCGATCGCGAGTTGAGGGCGATGAACAGGACGGCCGCCATCAGGATGCCACCCTGGAAGGCGGTCTGATAGGCCGAGTCGACGTTCAGCACCACCAGCGCGTTCTGCACCTCGGCGAGCAGCACGACGCCGAGCAGCGTGCCCAGGATCGAGCCCCGGCCGCCGGAGAGCGCACCGCCACCCAGGATCACCGCGGCGATGGCCTGGAGCTCCAGTCCGATCCCGGCCCGCGGGTCGCCGGCCCCGAGCCTGGCGAGGAGGACGATCGCCGCCACGCCGACGAGCAGGCCGCTGATCGTGAAGAGGATCACCTTGACCCGGACCACCGGCACCCCGGCGACGAACGCGGCCTCCTCATTCGATCCGATCGCGTAGGCGTTGCGGCCGAGTCGCGTGTACCGCAGCAGCAGCACCCCCGCGACCGCGACCACGACCATGGTGAGCACCGGAAAGGGGATGCCCAGAAGCTTGTTCAACGCGAGCCCGGTCAGGAAGTCGCCGGTAGGGACGGGCCGCCCGCCCGCCGCCACCAGTGCGAATGCCGTGAAGACCGACATCCCTCCCAGGGTGAAGATGAACACCTCCACCCTCGTCACCGCCACGACGACCCCGAAGAGGGCCCCCACGCCGGCCGCGACCGCCAGGGCCGCGATCACGATCACCACGGCAGCGCTGCCCCCGACGTACATGTTGGCGGCGATCACCGCGGAGAAGGAGGCCACCGCTCCCACCGACACGTCCAGGAGGCCGGTGACCATCAGGAGCGTCATCCCCACCGAGATGATCCCCAGAGGCGATGCCTGGATGAGGACGGTGAGCAGGTTCTGTCTGGTGAGGAAGACCTCGGACTGCGTCGCCGTGAAGATGCCCAGCCCGATGATGCCGATGGTCACCGGCACCAGGAGAACCAAGGACTCGTTGCCGAGGTGTCGCTTCGCCCCGGTCAACCAGGTGTCCTGTGCCTCCGATCGGGCTGATGGCGATCGATTCATCGCGCCGCCCCCCTGAGGCTTGATCTCGACATCGCTCATGAAAGACCGACCTTGTCCAGGTACTCCTGGTAGCACAGCGGCGACTGATCGCCGATGTCGTCCTTCGTCACCATCTTCTCGACGATCTGGTGCGTGAACGGGTCGACCTTGCCGCCGCCGTCCTTCAGGGACGCGATGATCTGCTCCGCCATGGCCGAGCCGACGTCGGCCGCCGAGTAGTACATGACCGCGGTCAGGTACGGCGTCTCGAGCCAGTCCAGCATCTCGGAGTCCCCATCGCGCGTGACGTTGACGATGTCGTCTCGGCCGGCCCCCTTGAGGTACTGCGCGATCCCGTCGCCCATGTTGGCCGCGTAGCTGACGATGAACTTGGTGTTCGGGTGAGCCTGCAGCGCGTTCTCGACGACGTCCTGCGCCTTGCGCCGGTCGAAGTCGCCGGGCTGCCGCACCACGATCTTGAAGCTGCTCGACTCGAGAGCGGCATTGAGGCCGTCGTCGATCGCCTCGGAGCGGCCCTGGCCCAGCGATCCCTGGACCACGACGACCTCACCTCCGTCGGGATAGCTGCTCTTCAGCCACTCGCCGATGTCATTGCCGGCCCGCTCCTCCTCGACGCTCACCGTTCCGATGAAGCTGTCGAGCCCCGTTGCTCCGGGCGCCATGGCGCCGGTCACGGGCACATCCTGGCTGTGCGCCAGCTTGGCTCCCCGCGCCGCGGACTGCGTGGTGGTCGGCTGGATCATCAGACCCTTGACGCCTTGAGCGAGCAGGCTCTCGATGTTCGACAGCTCCTTGGAGGTCGTCCATCCCGCCTCACGGACGACGAGGTCGTACCCCGCGTCGGTGAGGGCCTTCTTCGCTCCGGTCGCCAGGCACTGCGTGTACTCGTTGTTGCCGTTCACCGAGAGCGCCACGACACCTTTGCCATCACCGCCGGCAGAGCCGTCAGAACCGTCAGATCCGTCCCCAGAGCCGCACCCTGCCAGGGAAGCCACCAGCACCACCCCGATGCCAGCGGCGAGAACTGGACTCCTACGAAAACCGAGCTTCACTTTGAATTCCTTTCCTAGTACTTGCCCAGAACTTCACCCAGCAACAACATCGGACTCCAGCGCCATGATTCGCTCGTCCGACAGCTCATCCCTCAACAGCTCACCCCGGATCCGGCCACCGGCCAGGACCAGCGCCCGGTCGGCGATGAGCCGGAGCTCCTCGTAGTCCGAGGTGAAGACGACGAGGCTGCTGCCCCGGCCGGCGAGTGTCCGCATCAGCTCGTAGATCTCCATCCGAGATCGCACATCGATCCCGGCGGTCGGCTCGTCGAGCACGAAGAGGTCGACCTCCGCACGCAGGCATCGGGCGAGCAGCACCTTCTGCTGGTTGCCGCCACTCAACGTGCGGACGATCGTGTGGACACCCGGTGTCTTGATGTTGAGGCGCTCGACGTACTCGCGTGCGACCGTCCGCGCCTTGCCGGGGCGGGCGAACCAGGAGCTCTCGATGTTCCGCCGGGACAGCTCGATGTTGTCGGCGATGCTGAGGTCGAGAAGCAGCCCGTCGCGCTTGCGGTCTTCTGGGACCATCGCGATCCCGCTGGCAAGCGCGGCGCGCGGTGAGCGCGAGACACCCCGATCGTCGTTGTGGACGATGCTGCCCTCGTCGGGAGTCTCGACACCCGCGAGGCATCTGGCCAGCTCGCGACGACCCGAGCCGACCGCCCCGACGATCCCGAGGATCTCCCCGGGACGAACCTCCAGGCTGACGCCCTTGAGGCCGGGACGCCGTACGACGTTCGTGGCCCTCAGCGCGGGAGTGCGATCCGAGATGTCGACGCTGTCGGAGGAGCGCTGCGGAACCGCAACATCGCCGAACATCGCGTGGACCAGGCCGTCGTGAGACTGCTCGGCCGTGCTGAACGTGTCCACCTTCCTGCCGTCACGCAGCACCGTGATCCGGTCGGAGACGTCGAAGACCTCTTTCAGGTGGTGGGAGATGTACACGACCGCGACGCCCGAGTCACGCAGCTGTCGTACCGAGGCATAGAGCCGCTCCAAGCCGTCGCCGGCGAGAGCGGCCGACGGCTCGTCCATGATCACGACCCGGGCCCGCATGCAGAGGGCACGCACCAGCTCGATCTCTTGAAGCTGCTGCGGCGTCAGCGCCCGGGCCGGCGTCCGGGCATCCAGAGCCAGCCCGAACCTGTCCAGGGCCTCCTGGGCCGTGCGGTAGGCGGTCGACCACGAGACCCGGCCGGCCGAGGTGGGCAGACGCCCGAGAAGCACGTTCTCGGCGACCGTCAGATCCGGGGTGATCTTGCGGTCCTGGTGAAGCACCGCCACGCCACGCAGGCGCGCATCGGCGGGTGACGACGTCATCCGCCGGCCGTCCACGAGGACCTCGCCGGCGTCCGGCCGCACCACGCCCGCGGCGACCTTGATCAGGGTCGACTTCCCGGCGCCGTTCCCGCCGACGATGGCATGCACCTCCCCAGCGCGGACATCGAGGCTGACCTCCTGAAGGGCTTGGACACCTGGATAGGCCTTGGACACGTCGTTGAGAACGAGAACCATGTCGTGCACCGACTCCTCGCGCTGATCGGGTAGGAGTTCCATCGGATGGGATATCCGCTGACCGGATATGCTATTCGGCGAGCGTATATGCGAGCTTGAAGCAGTGTCAACGGTTTCGGCCCGGCCCCAGGTCGGATTCCGGGCCTGTCTCCCCGCCCGAATCCGGGCTCCTTCGCCGCGGATCCCCATCAGACCACCGCCAACTGGCGGCGCAGCGCCGCAGCGGCCTCCGCGGCGACAGCGACGGAGAGCTGGCGAGGACCGTCGTCCGGCTCTTCGGGGACCATCACGACCACACCGTCGCGCGCCAGCTCAGCGGCCGAGACCCGCTGCGCCTCCGCCAGCTCCGCGGCATGGCCGACGTCGCCGTGGACGATCGCGCTCGCGCCCTCAGGAGGCAGCGGCGCCAGCCATGCGTGCTGGGCCGCGACCACGTCCCGTGCCGGGAAGAGCGCCAGCGCTCCGCCACCGCAGCCTTGCCCGAGAAGGATCGACACCGACGGAACGGTCAGCGTCGTGAGCGCTCCGATGCATCTGGCGATCTCTCCGGCGATGGCCCGCTCCTCCGCCTGTGGCGACAGCTCCGCGCCTGGCGTGTCGATCACGGTCACCAGCGGGAGCCGGAGCTCCTCCGCGAGCCTCATACCGCGCCGTGCCTCGCGCAGCGCCGCGGGCCCCAGCGGATGATCCGGAGTCTGCCTGGTCCGGTCCTGACCGACCAGCACGCACGGCAGGCCGTCCAGGCGGGTGAGCGCCACCACGACGCTGCTGTCCCGCTCGCCCTCATCGGTCCCTCTCAGCCGCACGGTGCTGACGCAGGCGTGCTCGAGGAGGTCTCGTACGCCGGCTCGGCCAGGACTACGGGTGCGGCCGATCGAGTCCCAGGCCCGCGCCCGGGGCGGTGACTCGACCAGAGAGCGCCGGGTCAGTCGCGGGGGCTCCGGCGGGTCCACCAGCACGTGGAGCGTGGCATCCACCATCCCGGCCAGCTCGCCGGTGGGCAGCACTCCGTCGATGATGCCCTTGGCGGCCAGGTTCTCGGCGGTCTGGACGCCCGGCCGGAACGGCCGTCCGCACAGGGCCTCGAAGACCTTGGGGCCGAGGAAGCCGATGAGCGCTCCGGGCTCGGCGACGGTCACGTGTCCCAGCGATCCCCACGAGGCGAAGACCCCTCCTGTCGTGGGGTGTCGCAGGTGCACGAGGTAGGGCAGGCCCGCCTGCCGGTGACGCATCACGGCTCTGGAGATCTCGGCCATGCGCAGGAAGGCGGGCGTGCCCTCCTGCATCCGCGTGCCGCCCGACGCGGCGCTCGCCAGCACGGGCAGCCGCGCAGCGGTCGCCCGGCGTACCGCGTCGACGATCCGATCGGCCGCGTCCACGCCGATCGACCCGCCCAGGAAGCGGAACTCGTTGACGATCACGACCACCGGCCGCCCCCGGATCAGGCCCCGACCAGTGACCACGGACTCGTCGGTCCCACTCCTGGACCGGGCAGCCTCGAGCTCTGCCCGGTACTCCGATGACCACGAGGACCAGTCCACCGGAGCGTCCCACGACTCGAAGGTCCCCAGATCCAGCACCTGCTCGATCAGCTCTCCTGCTCCGAGGCGCTCCCGGCCGGCGAGCGTCACGTCCTCGCCCCCCGTGCCCAGGCCCGCACGGCAGCGCCGTGCTCGTCCAGGGTCGGCGGCGCCAGGTGGCTAGTGCCGGTCACCTCGCGACCCGAGACGTCGAAGAAGCGCAGGGGCGGACCAGGCAGCGTCACCTGGCCGAGAGTCGAGTGCTCGACGTCGACCAGAAGCCCTTGGCTCCTGCTCTGACCCCACTCGTAGACCTCGTCGATGGCGCGCACCTTGCCGGCCGGCACGCCGGCCTCGGCGAGCTTGGCCAGCAGCGGCTCCGCGTCGTGCACCGCGAAGGCCTCCTCGACGAACCTGACGGTGGCCTCCCGGTGCTCGACCCGTTCGGGGTTGGTGCTCAGTCCCTCGGCGCCCGGGTCCAGGCCGAAGGCCAGACAGAACCTGCTCCACAGGCCCTCGCTGCCCACGGCGATCTGGACCGCGCCGTCCCGGCACCGGAAGAGCCCGTACGGCGCGATCGCCGGATGGTGGTTGCCCTGGGCCCGGCCCACCTCGCCAGCAACCGTCCACCGGGTTCCCTGGAACGCGTGGACGCCGACGACAGCAGCCAGCAGCGAGGTGCGGACGAGACTGCCGAGCCCGGTGCGCTCCCGCTCGTGGAGAGCCGCCAGCACGCCGTTGGCTCCGTACATGCCGGCGAGCAGATCGGCGATCGGCACACCTACCTTCTGCGGATCGTCGGGGCTCGCGCCGGTCAGCGACATCAGCCCGGCCTCTCCTTGAGCGATCTGGTCGTAGCCCGGGCGGCCACCCTCCGGCCCGTCGTGGCCGAAGCCGGTGATCGACAGGACCACCAGGCGCGAGTTGCGCCGCATGAGCGACTCGGCTCCGAGCCCGAGCCGCTCGAGCACTCCGGTACGGAAGTTCTCGACCAGCACATCGGCCCGGTCGACCATCGCCAGCAGGGTCTCCCGGTCCTCCTCGTCCTTGAGGTCCAGGACGATCGACTCCTTGTTGCGGTTCGCCGACAGGAAGTACGTCGACTGACGCGCATCGGCCTCGCCCACGAAGGGAGGTCCCCAGCCACGAGTGTCGTCACCGTGGCCGGGCGCCTCCACCTTGATCACCCGGGCGCCGAGGTCCCCCAGCACCATCGTGGCGTGCGGTCCGGCCAGCGCGCGGCTGAGGTCGACCACCACCGTCCCCGACAGCGGCCCGGACAACGACCCCGTCACGGGTGCCCTGGCTCCGGGCGCTTCGCCCCCGACGTCGACGCGGGCATCGCTCACGACACCACCTCCTGGATCGCTCCTAGATCTCGCTCTCTAGATCGCTCTAGATCGCCAGGCCCGGCCGGATCCGGCCGCTGCCGTTCGCACACTCGAAGACGTGCCCGATCTCGAGCACGCGCCGCTCGGCCCGGTACGGGCCGACGATCTGAAATCCCACCGGCAGCCCTCCGCGGGTGAAGCCCGCAGGCACCGAGAGAGCCGGCGAAGCCGTAACGCTGATGAGGTAGCACGACCGCATCCAGTCCAGATAGGTGTGCTGGGCAACCCCGTCGACCACCTGGGGGTACTCCAGATCCGCATCGAAGGCAGGGACCTGGCTGACCGGCATGAGCAGCACGTCGTACTCGTCGAAGTAGCGCCTGAACCTCTGGAACAGTGCCCCCTGGATCCGCATCGCCTTCGCAAGATCGTCCGAGGTGACCTTGCCGCCTTCCCGGATGTTCCAGGCCAGGCTCTCCTTGACGAGCTCGGGGTGGCGGTTCAGCAGGTCACCGAAGGAGTCGCGAAACTGCCAGGCGCGCAGAGTGCGGAAGGCGAACTCCGCTCCGTCGAAGTCGAGCTCCACCCGCTCCACGTGGCAACCGAGGAGCTCGAACAGCGACAGCTGGGGCTCCAACACGGCCAGCACCTCGGGATCGACCGGCACACTGCCGCCCAGATCCGGGGACCAGCCGATGCGCCAACCGGTCGGATCGACATCGTCGAGGGGAGCGGCGAACTGATCCCCGCCCTCGCTGATCGACAGCGGCGCCCGCGGATCCGGCCCAGCGACCACGCTCAGCATGAGAGCGACGTCCGCCACCGACCGGGCCATCGGTCCCTGCACGGCCAGCGTCTGCCACGGATGCTCCGCCCGAGCTGTCGGCACGCGTCCGGGCGAAGGTCTCAAGCCGACCACGTTGCAGAACGACGCGGGGTTCCGCAGCGACCCTCCCATGTCGCTTCCGTCGGCCAGCGCCTGCATCCCCGAGGCCAGGCTGGCCGCCGCCCCACCACTCGAGCCGCCCGCGGACCTGGTCAGGTCGTAGGGGTTGCAGGTCGTACCGAACACCCGGTTGAACGTGTGGGAGCCGGCCGCGAACTCGGGCACGTTCGTCTTGCCGAGCGGTACGACGCCGGCATCTCGCATCCGCCGGACGATCAGCTCGTCCTGCTCGGCGACACTGCCGACGCACGCCAGCGACCCGTTGGTCGTCGGGAAGCCCGCGGCATCGTGGGTGTCCTTGAAGGCGACCGGGATCCCGTGCAGGGGGCCGAGATCCTCACCCCTGACATAGGCCTCGTCGGCCGTCCGCGCTGCCTCACGAGCCCGCTCGGCGTCCAGCGAGACGATGGCATTGACACTCGGATTGACCCGCTCGATCTGCTGGAGATGCGCCTCGAGGACCTCGGCCGAGGAGAGCGCGCCCGAACACGTGGCCGCCGCGAGCTCGCGCGCCGACAGGAAGCAGATCTCGTTCACCTCTCGCACCCCTCAGTGCTCGCCACACGTGCCGGACTCCGTCAGATCAGGACTTGCCGGCGAGCCAGTCGTCCGGATCCGTCCATCCCGCCGGACGAACGACCTGGCCGTTCGCGCTGAGCGTCTCGAAATGCTCTCCCCGGTCGAACATCGGATTCGGTCCACGCTCGGCGGCGAGCTTGGCGCGCAGCTCCGTGGTGGCGGCGACATCGATCTCGACCGCAGAGCCGACCTCGCGGAACCGGACGCCGTACAGCCGCTCGGCCGCGTCGCGGGTCACGTTCCCGCACAGCAGGTCATAGCGGACGCTCTCCGGATCGCGGCGCAACGGGTCACCCCAGCCGCCGCCGCCCGTCGTGCACAGCGCCACCACATCACCGGTCCGGACCGGGACGTTGTCGACCATGCCCTCCAGGCTCTCGGCCGAGCCATCGGCCCGCTCCAGCATGATCGAGTAGTTGCCTCCGGCCAGGCCCCCGTTGACCCCGTACGGATTGAGGTCGGTGCGGTCCGCGTTGGAGAGGAGCATGCAGTCCTTGAGTGCCCGGATGCGCTTGTCGTAGCCCAGTCCACCACGGTGCCTGCCCGCACCGCCGGAGTCCGGGCGCAGGGCGAGCTGCTCCACCAGCACCGGATATCTCTGCTCGGAGAACTCCACCGGCAGGTTGCGCGAGTTCGGCACGATGTGCACGACGTCACTGCCGTCGGCCCACGGCCGACCCGGCCCACCGCCGCCGAGGACCTCGCGAAAGAGGCTCAGGCGTCCTTGCTCGTCGCGGCTGTGCATGCCCCAGATGCGGATGGTCTCGTGGTCCGCCGGCATCTGTCCCCCGGTGGCCTTCGCCAACGCACCGGCGAAGATGCCGAGGGAGCGCAGCAGGATGAAGAAGCGCAGGCCTGTCGGTCGCCCGAAGTGCGGCGTGATGAGAGTGCCCTTGTCCGGGAAGACCACGTCGATGACGTCCAGCGCGCCCTCGTTGATGTCGATCTCCGCCGCGCGCTCGGGCGTGTCCGCGAGGCAGCGCAGCACCGGCGCCATCCACTTCCGGACGAACCGCCCCTCGCAGTAGTCGATCGCCCAGTTGATCGGACCCTCGGCCTCGGGGTCGGTGCCGGTGAAGTCCAGGGTGATCTTGTCCGCGGTCTTCGTCATCGTCAGCCTCATGGCGAAGAGCTGCCGGGTGAACCCGTCGCACTCGATGTAGTCCTCGAACGTGTAGACCCCGTCCTCGATCTTCGGGAAGAGCTCCTCGCGGATGGTTCGCGCGCAGTTCTCGATGATGCCGTCGAATCCCGCCTCCAGCGTCTCGATGCCGTAGCGCTCTGCGAGCTCCACCAGTCGGCGAGACCCCAGCTGGCAGGCCCCGATCTCGGAGTCGATGTCACCACGGAGATGCTCCGCGAGTCGCGAGTTCCGCTCGATGATCCGGAAGCCCGTCTCGTTGAGCCTGCCGCGCTCGTACAGCTTGATCGGTGGCACCACCAGACCCTCGCCCCACTGATCGTGGACCTGGACCGGCAGGCTGCCGGGGACGCACCCACCGACGTCGTCGTGGTGTCCGAACACCTGGCTGAAGCCGATCAGACGCTCGCCGATGAAGATCGGCACTGTCGTGCACAGGTCAGGCACGTGGCCGCAGGACCCGGCGCTGTTGTACGGATCGTTCCAGAAGAAGACGTCCCCGGGATTGATGTCGTCCCCGAAGAACTCGAAGATCGGCTCGATCAGACTGCCGTACGACCGGCCGGTCAGCTTGCGACCGCGCGCGTCGTAGAGCCCGACGCGATAGTCGTGCTGGTCACGGATCATCGGCGATCGCGCGGCGCGCTCGACCGCGGACTCGATCTCGACCTCGGCGGATCGGATCGTGCCGGTGATGACCTCGAGCTCGATCGGTCCCAACGTCGTGCTCATGCCTGCTGCCTTTCGCTGAGGATGTTTCCAAAGTGGTCCACGGTCGCGCTCCAGCCCTCCGGGACGACATAGGTCGACCCGTACTCCTCGACGATGGCCGGCCCTGTCACCCTGTCGCCGTCGCCCAGGGTGCTGCGGTCGAAGGTCGGGCATTCGATCCAGCCACTCGCCCGCCAGTAGACCTGACGCGAGCCCGTCGGCGCCGGGTTCCCCACGCCGGCGCGAGGTGTCGTCTTCAGCCTCGGCCTGTGCAGCTCACCGACCGCCTGGACCCGCAGGGCAACGATCTCGACCTGCTGCTCGCCCTCGTAGGAGAAGCCGTACACACGATCGTGCTCCGCGTGGAAGGCCTGCTCGACCGCGGCGACGGCATCGGCACCGACCGTGTCGCCGATGACCACCGACACCTCGTATCCCTCACCCACGTACCGGAGATCGGCGCCGCGCACCAGGGCGACCTGCTCGGTCGGGACGCCTTCGGCACGGAGCTCGTCACGGCCCATCGCCGCCAACTCCGACCAGACCTTCTCCAGCTCGGCGACGACCACCGCCTGGTCGCCTCCCTCCAGGTGCCGGACGAGGGTCCGGACGTAGTCACGCTTCACGTCCGATACCTGCAGACCGAACGCCGAGAGGTTCCCGGGCATGGGCGGAACCAGCACCCGCCGCATGCCCAGTGACTCGGCCACCTCGTTGGCCAGGAGCGGACCCGCGCCGCCGAAGGCAACCAGGGTGTAGGCACTCGGGTCACGGCCCTTGAGCGTGGAGACCTGCCGAATCCCGGCGACCTGACCGATGCCGGCGACCTCGAGCACGCCCGCAGCAGCCTCTTCGGCGGAGAGGCCGAACCTCTCGCCGAACGCAGCGAACGCCACCCGCGCCTCGTCCTTGGCCAGGCGGAGCTCACCGCCGACCAGCCCGTCCGGCAGGCGACCGAGGATGGCCGCGGCGTCGGTCACGGTCGGCACCTCTCCGCCGCGGCCGTAGCAGATCGGACCGGGATAGGCGCCGGCGCTTCGCGGGCCGACCTTGAGCGAGGCGCCCGGCCCCTGCCAGGCGATCGAGCCGCCACCGGTGCCGACGGTGGCGATGTCGATCATCGGCACCTTGACCGGATAGTTCTCGATGACCGTCTCGCTGGTCAGCCGGACCTGGAGTCTCTCGATGAGCGCGACATCGGTCGAGGTCCCACCCACGTCGAGGGTGATGAGATCCTCCACACCCGCGCTGCGCGCCGCCTCGATGGCACCCAGAACGCCGCCCGCGGGACCGGAGAGCAGCATCGTCACGGGCTTGTTGCCCGCGGTCTCGGCGGTCACGACGCCGCCGTTCGACTGCATGATGAGGAACGGCCGTCCGCCGGTGATGGCGTTCAGGTTCCTCTGCGCGGCGCCCAGGTAGTTCTTGCAGTAGGGCTTGACCATCACGTCGATCAGGGTCGTCATCGCTCGCTCGTACTCGCGGTACTCGGGCAGGACCACCGATGACAGCGAGACGGACAGGTCGGGGAACTCCTCGGCGATCATCTCGCCGATCTGGCGCTCGTGCTCGTCGTTGGCATAGGCGTGCAGCAGGCAGACACCCAGGCGGTTCACCCCGTTGGCGATCAGGTCGGCGACGGCTCGGCGCGCGGCGTCGACATCGAGCGGGGTCAGGATCTCTCCGTCGAAGGACAGCCGCTCGGAGACCTCGCGCACGAGGTGAAGCGGCACGATCCGGGGTGGCTTCACCCAGAAGTAGGAGTTGCCGTAGCCGTCCGGGACGGACTGACGAGCGATCTCGATCAGATGGCGGAAGCCGGCGGTCACGAGCAGCCCGATTCCGTCGAACTCGTGCTCGAGAACCGCGTTGGTGGCCGTCGTGGTCCCGTGAATCACCAGCTCGATGTCGCCCGGCTCCTTGGCGGCCGCCTCGAGGACCTTGGTCACGCCGTCGAGGAGAGCCTGACTCGGGTCCGCCCGGTTGCTGGGGGTCTTGACCGCGAAGAGCTCTCCCGATCCACCATCGACCCCGATCACGTCGGTGAAGGTGCCGCCGGTGTCGACCGAGACCCGAAAAGAACCCGCCATGAAAAGCCCTCCGTTATCCGCTCAGCGGATGTCATCTCCGCTATGTGAAGTAGACACTGATCGGCCGGACGCTGTCAAGCGAGCATGCGGGAATGGCCGCTCGGCGCCCTCCTCGGGCGCGAGCGACTCGGCTCGGAGATCGGAGAGACGTCAGGCGACGGTGGCGCGGGCCACGGCTCGCGCGACGACCCGCCTACAGATAGGTCTTGCGAGCGTGGATGGCGTGGGCACCGGCGGCGCGGTCGAGGAAGAGGAAGCCGTCGCAGTGGTCGATCTCGTGCTGGAGCGCGCGAGCCTCGAAGGCGTCGGTCTCGATGGTGCGCCACTCTCCCGTGCCGGGCTCCTGGCCGCGGACGACCAGGCGGGTCGCGCGCTTCACGTCACCGGTGAGGTCCGGAACGCTCATGCAGCCCTCACGGGCCTTCTCGTTGCGCGAGGCGCTGACCACCTCGGCGTTGCAGAGCACGAAGGCACCGTGGCAGGTACGCGTCTTGGGGTGCTCGGTGACGTCGACGCAGAAGACCTTGACGCTCACGCCCACCTGCGGCGCGGCAAGACCGACGCAGCCGGGCGAGACTCGCATCGTGGCGACCAGGTCGGCGGCGAGCTGGACGATCTCCGGGGCCGCGGGATCGACCTCGGCGCCCGGGCGCGCGAGGACCGGGTCAGGCGCCCTCACCACCTCGAGGACGCGTCCCTCGCCATCCCCCGTAGAGCCAGCGCTCACAGGTCGTCGCTCTCCAGTGGCAGCAGAGTCGCACCGACACCGAGCGCATCGGCGGCCGAGTGCAGCGAGGCGCTCAGCGCGTCCACGTCGGTCCCGGCCGGCAGGTCGACCTCGGCGGTCAGCACATAGAGCTCGCCGGCCAGCCGGGTGGTCAGGTCGGTGATGTTGCCACCCACCGCCGCGACCTCACCGACGATCGCCGAGACGATGCCGGGGCGGTCGCCGCCGTGCACGCTGAGAAGGTACGCCGCACCCGAGCCGGCTCCGGCCTCCGCGGGCACCTCGCGCACCGACACCGACAACGACCCGTCGGCGGTGAGCCCCGCCAGCGCATCCTCCACCGTCGCGGCGTCGGTGGGCCCCTGCGTGATCAGCATCATCGCGAAGTGGCCGCGTAACAGGGTCATCGTGGAGTCCTCGATGTTGAGGCCCAGACCGGCGAGCGCGCCGGTGGTCTCCGCGATGATGCCGGGCCGGTCGTGTCCCAGGACGGTGATGGCGTGGAGAGTCACGCAGGCGAGTGTGCCATGACTCCCGCGCACCGGCTCGGCACGCTCCACCGGCTCCTCGCAGGGCCTTGCCGGGATGCTGGGCTGGTCTAGACTTTCGCCCTCAACAGAGGCGTTTCTGTCGGTGGGTGCTGGTGGACT
>CAZTHV010000007.1:29271-33266 GCA_964613165.1 uncultured Marmoricola sp. | reverse complement strand
CGGCAGCAGCGCGGTCTATGTGCTCGACGAGCCGACCACCGGCCTGCACCTCGCGGACGTCGAGCAGCTGCTCGGCCTGCTGGATCGGCTCGTCGACTCCGGCAAGTCGGTGATCGTCATCGAGCACCATCAGGCCGTGATGGCGCACGCCGACTGGATCATCGACCTCGGCCCCGGGGCCGGCCACGACGGGGGTCAGATCGTCTTCGAGGGCACGCCGGCCGCCCTCGTCGCCGCCCGCTCCACCCTCACCGGCGAGCATCTGGCGGAGTACGTCGGCGCCTGAGCCTCGACCCCGCGGTGTCACACGTGGGGATGTACCGCCCAGCCGCTGAAGGATGGCAGCCCTTTCGCGCCCATCTTGTCACGGACACGACAAATTTCGACATGTGACAAGAGGAACTTGACGGACTCCCTGGTTATCCACATCTTAAATCTCTATCGTGACGTCACCCGCATACGAGATGGGAGAAAGGATTGCTGTCCATATTGAAGCGATCAGCACTTGGGGCCTCCTTGATGTTCATGGCCATAGGCAGTTTAGCCGGTCCGGCCAGTGCCCGATACCACCAGGACGGCCGTGTCTCCCATTCACATTCTGTTGACGGCTCCTATTCACGGCTCGCGGGGAATAAGTTCAACGTCCAGTCGAGTCAATGCGTCATCTATTCAGTGATGAGCGCAGATTGGACCGTTCAGCGTCTTGTGCAATCGGGAGTGGTCCGCTGCAAAGGAATCCCTCTAGACTCAAGCGCTTGCCCTGGCGGGCACGCGTTCGTCGAAAGAGCCGCGAACGCCTCGACGTACTATTGCACGGCTGGATACAACTTCACCAAAAACACCAAATACGACGCGACCACGTATCGAACCTCCGCGACCGGAAGCACCTTTACGGGGCACATCAACGGCGCCAGCGCCCAGCAATCCGGGATGGGTGTGAGCGACGACATACGCGCCTACGCATGGGGCGAGGCCACCGGCAACAACTATTCTTGCCCAGCGCCAGCTAAAGGGACTTTCGCGCTGTGGAAGAGATACAACACTTCGTCAGGATGGCATTACATCACGAATTCCTCACTCCATCGCGTCAATAGCGGCATGCAGGGTGCGTGCTGGCCGACCGTCTCTGCAGTCTCTTCAGGCAGCTTCTATGTTGACTGATTCTCGATCCGCGAGGCTGCTGTATGCATTCATTCCGGCTGCTCTTGCGGCTGTAGCAATCTCCGGTATTGGCATGGCGGTCGCGTCCGATCAGAAGCCCCCGATGAACCAGTCGACCACCGAAGCCCAACTGGACGAGTCCATCTCGTACGCGGACAGCGCCGAGCAGGGAGCACGCGCAAGTGTTGACGACGCGGCCACCGACATTCTGTCGGGGCTGGGCGGGAAGGTCACTGAGATCACCTCGGTCACCCAGCCGACAGGCACCGATGTGACGGTCGAGCTCGCGCGCGACAACGGCGATCTGGAGAATCTGTGGTTGGCGAACCTGGCCGCGGGCGCCTTCGCAGAACTGACCCGGACGGACAACGCTGCGTATGCGTACAGCGAGGCTCTCACACAGGCAACCGCCGTGGTTCCTGACGACCATGGGTCGCTCGCGGCAGTCCCATTGGGAATGGGCGCGGCGCGACTGGGTCAGCTTTTCTCGTCGCCCGACGACGATCAATTGGCCGCCACGGTCAAGGGTGTAGCAAGCAAGTTCGGCCTCACCGTCAATGACATCGCGATTCTCCATCCGTTGGAGAGTGCGCTCGACGTGAGTCTGACCGTCGCCGATAAGGCGCAGGTCGACTGGACGATCGGCGAGTTGGAAACAGCCATCACTGGAGCATCACCCAATGTCGAGGGCCTTCACCTCGTGCTCCTTTCAGAGTCCAGGGAGCATTTGTTGACCACGACAGCGTCGTACCGGACCGGCAACGGCGGGCTGACTTTCGCACCTGGTCAAGACGAGCGATTCGGGGCGGTCCACGGCCACGGCCCCTGGGAGTAGCCGAGCGAGGCGTTGTCCCAGTTGCCAGCGCGTCGGTAGCCGGATAGGGGGTCGAGGTCCCCAATGGGCGATCGCAGAATGGTGAGGCCTCGAGAACGTGCCCACCGTCGAGAACGCGGCGACCCGATGCCCGATACGCTCGCCGAGCGTGGCTGCAGGCTGTGCTCGACCCCGCGGCTGGCGTGGCTCGCCGGGTGTAACGCGTCGACATGTAGGGGGTGAAGGATGCTCACCCACCTGCTGGAGGACCTATGGACACGCCCTCGTGGACCGACGACCACGCCCGACTGATCGCGGAGACCGCTCCGCCCGTCCCGACACCGACCGAGGCGGACACCGATCGGGTCTGGAACCTCGTCGCGGCAGTCGTGGCCGCTCCCGGAGCCGTCCGGCGTCCCTGGCGGCGTACCGCGATCGGAGCCGGCGTGGCCGCGGTCGTCCTCGGAACCTCCGGAATCGCTGCCGCCCAGATGTGGAGCGCCCGGACAGGGGAGTACAACACCGATGCCGAGAGCGTGCGGCTGAGCGGGCCCGGCGAGAAGATCGATCCTCGTGGCGCCGACTACGAGCAGGTCGTCGTCGAGGAGATCTCCGACATTCCCTTCCCCTCCGCAGAGGCGCACGACCTCGCGGTGGCGGCCCAGGTCCAGGATGCTCGGAAGGCCGCGGCCGAGATGAGCGAGGCCCAGGCGAAGGGCCGGCCCGACTGGCGGGAGATCCACATCACCGGCGGCATCCGCGCCGAGGCCGCGCGGGCGGCAGTCTGCGCCTGGGCCAACACCTGGGCCGCCGCGACCAAGGCCGGTGACGTCGGGGGACGCGCCACGGCGATCGACGTGCTCCGGACGGCATCCTCATGGCCGGCCGTGACGGACGTGGACGCCGAGCAGGTCTACACCTGGAAGAAGCAGATGGTCACCGACGAGGCCGGGGTGACCCGTGAGGAGACCTATCTGGACGAGACTCCCTTCGCCTGGCTCCCGGTCGTGACGGCAGCAGCGGATGGACGGGACATCCAGGCGCTCGGCCGGACTCTGAAGAACGAGACGAGCTGCGTTCCGGAGCTCATGCCGGACCTGCCGTCCGCGGTTCCCGCCATGTTCCGGGTGCACTGACGTGGCCCGGCCCCTGGGCGCGGAGGAGTTCGAGGAGCTCTACCGCGCGACGGCCCACCACCTCATCGTCTACATGCGCCGACGCGGCGCCGCCGATCCAGAGAACGACGTGGCCGAGGTCTATGCGATCGCCTGGCGCCGGCGGGCCGATCTCCCCGCGCCCGTGCTGCGCCGAGCCTGGCTCTTCGGCATCGCCTCGAACCTGTTGCTGGCCGACCATCGCCGCAAGGCACGGGAAGGCAAGGCGGCCGCGGAGCTGGCGCGCCGTCCGGCCCGTTCCTCAGGCGTTGAGGCGGACGGCCTCACCACCACCATGGCAGTGGCGATGGACCGGCTGACGCCCGGAGACCGGGAGATCCTCCGTCTCGTCGAATGGGAGCGGCTGACGCCGGCCGAGCTCGCTACGGCCCTGGGCGTCCGTCCGGGAACGGCCCGGGTACGCCTGCATCGAGCGCGGATGGCGTTGGCCGGTGACCCGGCGGTGCGCGCCCTGGTCGATCGCCCGCGGACCGCCGCGCCCGCGAGCCACGGCGCCGAGTAGGGCCGAGTAGGGCCGAGTAGAGCCGTAGCGAGGCCGGCCGGTCGCTGGCGTGGGCTTCGGGGGACCCGCCTACTCGACGCCGTCGATGACGGACCCGCGCGCTACTCCTCAAGCAGCCCGGTGTCCTCGATCGCCTGCCAGATCTGACCGCGGACGTGAGTCGCCATGGCGCCGGTGATGTGATTCTTGTTGCGCCACACGACGACGCCATCGACCACCGGCAGGCAGGTCGGCGTGTCCGGGCAGATCACGGGATTGAGGTCGATCGTGGCCACGCCGTCACGGCTGGCCGCGACGGCGTCGTAGTAGCTGTCCACCTCGGGGCGACCAACCGGATGGGTGA
>CAZTHV010000007.1:0-29261 GCA_964613165.1 uncultured Marmoricola sp. | reverse complement strand
CGAGCACCTCCGCTCGCGCCAGGCAGTCGAGCGGGTCCGGCCCCTCGACGTCGTAGCCGTCGGTGCCCATCGTGCTGTGGACGATGACCAGGCCGGCACCGGCTGCGCGGACCAGCTCGGCTGTGGTCTCGGTCGCCTCGAGCTGCATACGGGGGAGGTCGCCGGCGTTGCCCTCCCGGTCGACGACACGCCCCTGCCAGCGCTTGTCGCTGCGCGCCAGCGAGGCGACGATCACCAGGTCAGGATCCATCTTCGGGAGCGTCTGGCGGTAGAAGTCGTCCCGCGCCTCGTGGCACTGTTCCCGGTTCTTCCTGGACGCTCCGTGGTTGTAGAGGCCGTCCTGCCACGGACACGAGGACACGATGTCGACGTAGAGCCGAAAGCCGTGCTCCTCGGCGAGCCGGCGGAGCGCCGGCGCGAGCATCCGGGCCTGGCTGTCGCCGACCAGCACCACATGCCTGCCGTCGCCCGGCACAAGCAGACACGCCTCGACCTCATCGGGTGTGCACCAGGTATCGCGCGGACCGCGGTCGGTGGCCACCTTCTCGTAGTCGAGCTCGGGCGCCGGGCGGTCCAGCAGCGATGGTGCGGTGCCGGGGACGTCCACTGCTCCTTGGACCATGGCCGTCTGCACCGCCGGCGCCCTGTCGCTGCGCAGCACCGGCGGCACGACGGCCACCGCGACCACGATCGATCCGGTCAGGCCGGCGATGACCGTGAGGCGGCGCCTGGGGGAGAGCCAGGTCGAGCGTCGGATCGGCGTCTCCAGCAGCTGGAACGACAAGGCAGCGAGGCCGCTCGCGATCCCGGCCGTCAGCAGCGCCAGCACCAATGGCCGGACGTCGAGGAACTGCCACAGGACCAGGATCACGGGCCAGTGGTACAGGTAGGTGCCATAGGAGATCTGGCCGAGGTACGCCGGACCACCTGACCCCAGCACGCGTGCCAGCGGCGACGCCGGCGCGCCGTACAGGCCGGCGATGGCCGCGACCGAGGCGACGGTGGCGAGCATGCCGCGTGTCGAGACCGATACGTCCGGCACACCGGTGAACAGCAGCACGAGGCCACCGACACCGGCCAGCCCGACCGCGCCCGCGAGCATGGCCGGACGACCTTCGGATCGCCTGGCACCGCGTTCTGAGAAGCGGCGCATGACGAGCGCCAGGACCGCCCCGGCAAGGAGCTGGTAGAGCCGGGTGTCGGTGCCGTAGTAGGCGCGGTTGACATCGACCTGGGCGTAGGCGATCTGCGCAGCCAGCGAGGCCAGCATGAGCCCGACGAGCAGGTAGAGGAACCGCCGACGGCGATACCAGCCGAACTTGACCGCCGGCGCGACCAGGAGCGGGAAGCCGAGGTAGAACTGCTCCTCCAGGGACAGCGACCAGAAGTGGAGGAACGGGCTCTTGCCGGTGTCGGTCGCGAAATAGTCGTTGGCGGCCGCGATGAAGTGCCAGTTGGCGACGTAGAGCAGCGCCGATTGAGCGTCGCGCACCAGCGACAGCCGCTCGGCCACGGACGCGGTCAGCAGGAAGACCAGGCTGATGGCGACGATCGCGACGACCGCGGCGGGCAGCAGCCGGCGGACCCGGCGTGCGTAGAAGGCGGACAGGCTCAGCCGGCCCCGTTCGTCGATCTCCACCATCATCACGTTGAGGACGAGGAAGCCGGACAGGACGAAGAACAGGTCCAGCGAGACGAAGCCGCCCGGGATCCGGCTCGACTGCGCGTGATAGAGGATGATCGTGTAGACAGCCAGCGTTCGCAAGCCGTCGAGTTCTGGCCGGTATCTCCAGGTCATCGCGGTCCACCGTAACCGGCCGACCCGATCGGCTCCTCCTGCGGTCCGGCGTCAAGACGTGAAGCTGTGGACGCCCGGCGGCCAGGGTCCACTGTGGCTGGAGGGGAGGATGGGGCTCAGGAGCATGCGTAGAGTCGGGCCAGTGGACGAATCTCAGCGCGTTGGCTCCCGGCGTCGGGACGACGTGGCAGCCCCCGAGCTTGTCGGCGGAATCGAGAAGCGCGAACTCGTTCTGGCTGACTACGACCCCGCTTGGGTGAGTCGGTTCGACGACCACGAGGCCCGCATCCGATCCGCTCTCGGCGCCACCGCTCTCGCGGTGGAGCACATCGGATCGACCTCGGTGCCAGGACTCGCAGCCAAGCCCATCATCGACATCCTCGTGACAGTGCCGGACATCACGGCCGAAGAGGACTACGTGGAGCCATTGATCGCCGCGGGCTACGTCCTGCGCGTGCGTGAACCCGGCCATCGGTTGGTGCGAACACAGGACCGCGACGTACACGTCCATCTCCTCGAACCGGACGATCCCGCGGCCGCCGACTACCTTCTTCTTCGCGATCGCCTCCGCGCAGACGGTTCGGACCGAGCGCTGTACGAGCGCACGAAGCGCGAGCTGGCCAGGCAGGATTGGCCGGACATGAACGCGTACGCCGACGCCAAGACGGGCGTCATCGAGGAGATCAAGCAGCGCGCCCGCCGATCTTCTCGTGGCTGACCTGCTGGTCGGCCGTCCAGTCGGTTACGGTCCGGACGTGGATCTTCAGCGACGCATCATCGAGGGCCAGGGCGAGTTCCTGCTCTTCGCGCTGACCCCGCCGCGACAGACGGCTTCCCCCGGGAAGGCCCAAGAGATCGCCGACATCACGGCGAAGCGCATTCGGCCTCTGGGGGTCGACGGCCTGATCCTCTACGACATCGACGACGAGAGCGACCGCAACCCCGAAGAGCGCCCGTTTCCGTTCCTCCCCACGATGGATCCTGCGGACTACCTGTCTCGGTATCTCGACGACTGGAACACCCCGGTCATCGTCTACAGGGCTGTTGGGAAGTACGCCGAGTCTGAGCTCGAATCATGGCTCCGGGCGCAGGAGCCCGACCGGCGACTGTCGGTCTTCGTCGGCGCGGCTTCGCGTGACAAGCCGCTCGCCACGTCCTTGGGACGTGCCCACGTGCTGCGGACGCAGGCGCGGCCCGACCTGCTGCTCGGTGGTGTGGCGATCCCTGAGCGGCACACGCGGAACGGCGACGAGCACGTACGTCTCCTGAGGAAGCAAGCGGCGGGCTGTTCCTTCTTCGTCACCCAGGTGGTCTATGACGTGAATGCAGCGAAGAACCTCGTCTCGGACTATCGCTACGAGTGCCTCGCGCGAGATCTTGCTCCGGTGCCGATTGTCTTCACCTTCTCGGTGTGCGGCTCCACGAAGACACTCGAGTTCCTCAGGTGGCTGGGCGTGGACGTGCCACGCTGGCTCGAGAACGAGCTCCTGCACGCGGACGACACCCTCGAGGCGTCCTTCGAGTACGCCCTCGCAGCTGCGCGGGAGTTGATCAATTACTGTCGACGCCTTGGCGTTCCGTTCGGACTCAACATCGAAAGCGTCTCCAACCGGCGCGCGGAGATCGAGGCGTCGGTGGACCTCGCGGCCCAGTTGAGGGACGAACTGCACCGCGCGGACTAGCTGCGTGTCGCGGCGTGCCGATGTTGGGCGCTGCTCCCGTTGCCTGTTCGCCGATAAGTGACATTATGTCACTCTAGACTTGGCTGCTGGCCACTCACGCCCAGGGGTCGGCGAGCCGGAGGCCGAGGCCGGCGAAGCCGGCTGTGTCGCGGGTGGCGACGGCGGCGTCGCTGACGAGGGCGATCGAGGCGACCAGGGCGCCCATGGTTCCGATCGGCCGGCCGGCGGCCGTTCGGGCCGCGATGATCCCGGCATAGGCGGCTGAGCACTCCATCGTGAACGGCAGGCAGACCACCAGGTCTGACAGCAGCCTCTCCAGGCCCGCAGCTATCCCCTCCCGCCTGCGCCCCGCCGGCAGCAGGGCCACTCCGGCCAGCAGCTCGGACCGGTTGATGACCGTCGTCACCGGCTGTTCCCCCAGGCCACGCATCCATGCGATCACCCGCGCGTCACCCCGACTGCCCAGCATCAACTCGGAGACGACATTGGTGTCGAGGACGATCACCGGCCGAAGCTCGCGGCTGGCGCCGGGGCGTTGTCACGCTCGATCACCAGCTCGACGCCTCCGTACTCGTCCCCCAGCGCGATCAGCCCCTCGACCCACGTGAAGTCGATCCGGCGCTCCTCGGCCAGCGCATCGGTGAGGATCGCGCGTGCCTCGGCCTCCATCGACCGTCCGTTGGCGGCCGCGCGCATGCGCAGGCGCTGCTTCACCTCGTCGGGAAGCTGGCGGACGGTGATGGCGCTCATGCAACAATGATATCACTGTTGCATCTGCCCGGATCAGGACGTGGAGCCGTACTTCCCGCGGTAGAAGAGCAGCGGGGCGGGCAGGTCGGGGTCCGGCTCGCGGCCGTCGCCGAAGCCGAGGGCCCTGACCCGGCCGACCACGATGTAGTGGTCGCCGGCCTCGTGCACCGCCTGGATGGTGCAGTCGACGTAGCCCAGGACGCCGTCCAGCAGCGGCGCGCCGGTGGAGGCGGGCCGCCAGCCGACGCCGTCGTACTTCTCGGCGCCCTTGGTGGCCATCCCGTTGGAGACCTCGGTCTGTCCGTCGGCGAGGATGTTGACGCAGAAGAAGCCGGCCCGCTGCATGTGCGGCCAGGCCCGCGAGGTCTTCGCCGGGCAGAACATCACCAGCGGCGGCTCCAGCGAGACGCTGGAGAAGGACTGGCAGGTCATCCCCACCGGTCCCTCCTTGGTGATCGAGGTGACCACGGTGACGCCGCTGCAGAACAGCCCCAGAACATCGCGGAACCTCCGGGCGCGGGCCGCGGCCTCCGGGTCGTCCGGGATCGGAGTGTGCTCGCCGAGCCGGAGCTCGAAGTCCAGCTCGTTGCCGAGCCAGGAGTCGATCAGCTCCTGGCTGGGCCAGGTCTCGCGCGCGTCCTCGCGCATTCCGTCGGGGATCTGGTCTGGCACACCTCGATCATGCCGTGCCGCCAGCGCCTCCTCCCCTCCGGTCTCGTACACAGGGCTCAGGCACCTCCACCGAATTCGTGGCCCCAGTACGACACCGCGGTGCTCTCCCGGGCGACCCAGCGGTCGTCGTCCACGGTCAGCCCGTCGGTGCCGAACTCCACGTCGAAGCCACCGGGCGACCTGACGTAGAAGGAGATCATCTCGTCGTTCATATGCCGTCCGAGCGTGGCGGAGAGCGGCGCCTTGTGCCTGCGCACCCGCTCCAGCGCGCGCCCGACATCGTCGAGCTCGGTGACCTCGAGCATCACGTGCACGCACTTGCTCGAGTTGGGCATCGGCAGGAACGCCAGGCTGTGGTGGCGTGGGTTCACGCCGAGGAAGCGCAGCCACACCTTGCTGCCGGGCACCTTGCCGACGAGCTCCCCCGGCATGCTCATCGAGTCGCGCAGCCGGAAGCCGAGCACCTCGGTGTAGAAGCGCAGCGCCTCGACGTCGTCGGTCACCGGGATCACGATGTGCCCCATCCCCTGGTCGCCGGTCACGAACGTCGCGCCGTACGGCGGGACGACCGGCCGGGACTCGTAGGTGATCCCATGGAAGAGCTCGAACACGTTGCCGAACGGGTCGCTGAACCGGATCAGCTCCTGGACCCGCCGCTCGGCCAGCTCGGCCGGTGTGCCCTCCTCGAAGACGACGCCGCCCTCCTTGAGGTGCTCACGGGCACCCTGCAGGGCCTGGTGGTCGGCGACCTCCCAGCCCGCCGCCGACAGCTCGTCCCGCTCCCCCGGGAACACCACGAGCCGGGCCGACACCTGGTCGATGCGGTAGTAGAGGTGGTCCGGGCTCGGCCCACGTGCCGCGGCCAGGCCGAGCACCTTGTCGGCGAACGTGCGCCACGCCTCCAGGTCCGTGCTGGAGACCCGGATGTACCCCATCGACCTGATGTCGATCATGCACTCCCCCTCGCTCCGTGCTCACGGTGTCGCTCCAGGAACAACGTGGCCACCTCGCGGAACTCCTCGGCCGCCTCGATCTGGGCCCAGTGCCCGCACCTCGGGAACACGTGCAGCTGCGCCTTGGGGACCAGCTTGAGCGCGGCGATGGCTCCGTCGAGCGGGTTGACCCGGTCCTCGCGCCCCCAGGTCAGCAGCGTGTGGTGGCGCAGCCGGTGCGCCTCGCGCCACAGCATCCCGTCCTCGGCCGTCGCCGGGTTCCAGAAGGACATGCCCATCGAGCGCATCGCCTCCTGGGCGCCCGGAGCCGTGGCGTCCGCGAAGCGCTCCTCCACCAGCTCGTCGGTGACCAGCGACTGGTCCACCACCATGGTGGAGATGAACGCCCGCAGCGCCTCGCGGGAGGGGCTCGCGCTGAAGTCCATCAGCCGCTGCACGCCCTCGGTCGGGTCGGCATGGAAGAGGTTGAGCGAGAGCCCCCCGGGACCCATCAGCACCAGGCGGCCCACCCGGTCCGGGTAGGTCAGGGCCAGCCGCATCGCCGTACCGCCACCGAGACTGTTGCCCAGCAGGTGCACCTTGCCGATGCCGAGCTCGTCGAGCAGCGCCACCACGTGATCGGCGGCGAACCGGTAGTAGCTGCCGACGACCGGCGGCTTGTCGGAGGACCCGAAGCCGGGCTGGTCGACCAGGATGGTCCGAAAGTGCTCGGCGAAGCCGGGCAGGGCATGGCCGAAGTTCGACCAGGACGAAGCGCCGGGACCGCCGCCGTGCAGCATCACCAGCGGCAGCCGGCCCTCCCGTCCCTCTGCCTTTTCCGGGCCGGCCTCGTAGTAGGCGAGGGTCAGGTCGCCCGCCTTGGCGGTGCGCCGCAGCTCCGCCCGAGAGAGGCCAGCGCCGGGCATCAGTACATCCCCGGGTCGATCTTGTGACCGAACTCGTGCGCGCCGAACATCTGCAGTGCCCGCTCGACGTCGTTGGCCGCGTGGACCCGCCCGGCGTGGGCGTCGCGCCAGGCACGCTGCAGGTACGTGCCCTCGGCCAGCGCCCGGCCACCGGAGGCCTCGAAGAGCGCGTCGACGGCGTCGATCGCCCGCTGGGTGCCGAGCACCTGGTCGCGGCGGACCTTGAGCCGCAGGCCGAGCGGGATCTGCTCGCCCTTGGCCACCAGCGCCTGCTCCTCGCGGATGTTGTTCATGGTCAGCGCCCAGGCGGCGTCGATGTCACTGGCGGCACGGGCGATGCGGACGGCGGCGAACGGGTCGAGCGAGGCCTTCTCCCCCAGGTACGCCGCGCGCACCCGCTTCTGCTGCATCTCCACATGCTCGGCGTACACGCCGTAGCCCATGCCGATGATCGGAGTGCAGATGGTCGTGGTGAAGATCGAGTGGAACGGCAGCTTGTAGAGCTCTGCGCTGTTCTGCTCCTGGCCGGGGCCGTAGCAGCGACCCGTGTCGCTCATCGACAGGGTGAACGCCTCGGGGATGAAGGTCTCCTCCACGACGATGTCGTTGGAGCCGGTGCCGCGCAGGCCGACGGTGTGCCAGACGTCGACGATCTGGTACTGCTCCCGCGGCACCATGAAGGTCTTGAAGTCGACCACGTTGCCCTCGGCGTTGAACACCAGGCCGCCCAGGAGGACCCAGGAGGCATGGTCGCACCCGGAGGAGAAGCTCCACTTGCCGCTGAGCAGGTAGCCGCCGTCGACGATGGTCGCCTTGCCCGTCGGCGCGTACGACGAGCTCAGCCGGACATGGGTATCGCTCCCCCACACCGCCTGCTGGGCCTCGTCGGCGAAGAGCGCGACCTGCCACGGGTGGACGCCCAGGACGCTGGAGACCCAGCCGGTGGAGCCGCAGGCGCCGGCGATGTCGCGGACCGCGGTGTAGAAGTCGACCGGGTCGGCCTCCAGTCCGTCGAACCGGCGCGGCTGCAGCATCCGGAAGAAGCCGGTGGCCTCGAGCTCCTTGATGGACGCCTCAGGCACCACCCGGAGCCGCTCGGTCTCGTCCGCACGCTCGCGGATCGCGGGCAGAAGGTCGCGGACCCCGTCGAGAACTGCCTGGGCCATCGGTCTCTCCTCGTCATCTCGACCTGGAGTGCGGTCTTCGACAATACTAGAACACGTTCTAGTAGCCTGTCGAGAACGTGGCATCGAGCCGGCGAGGCGTCCCCTGGTGGATCGCTGCTGGCGATCGCGGCTCAGGCCCTGAGCTGCTCCATCACGCCGGCCAGCCGCTCGACCTGCTCGGGGAGCGCGGCGATCTCGGTCATCGGCGGCGGCGCGAACTGCACGTGGTCCACACCCGCATCCCCGTACGCGAGCAGGGCCCGATGGATCTGCTCGGCCGTGCCGGCCAGCGGCCCGTCCACGTCCGTGCCACCGGCCGAGATCCAGGTCGTGAGGCGCAGGGACATGGTGAACCCCGCGGGGTCACGCCCGCCCTCGACCAGCATCGCGCGCAGCTCGCCGACCGCCTCCGCGGCAGCCTCGGGGGCAAGCTGAGCGCCGTGCCAGCCCGTGCCGAGCCGGGCTGCGCGGCGCAGCGCCACCCCGGTGTTGCCGCCCACCCAGATGGGGATGTCGGCGCCTTGCGGAGGCTTGGGGTGCATCCGGACTCCGACGGGGACCGAGGCCGTGCGCGACTCGAATCCGTCGGCCGACTCCGGCCCCCACAGGTACCGCATGCACGCGACGTAGTCATCGGTCCTTGCGCCACGGCGCTCCCAGGGGACGCCCAGCGCCTCGTACTCCTCGCGCAGCCAGCCGGTCCCGGTGGCGACGATCAGACGGCCATCCGAGAGCGTGTCGACCGCGGCGAGCATCTTCGCGCCGAGCACGGGCTCGCGCAGCGGCACCACCAGGATCCCGGTGCCCAGTCCGACCCGGCTGGTGCGCCCGGCCAGAAAGGACAGCAGGGTCAGCGGCTCGAGGAGCGGGTCGGAGGCCGACATCCCGCCGAGCCCGGCCCGGGTGAAGTCCTCGAGGGTCCCTGGCGGCAGGTCCCGCCCGAAGTTCGGGTGCCGGGAGCGAATCCGGTCCATGAGCACGACGTGGTCGCCGACCCAGATGTCATCGACATCGCTGTGCTGGTCGACGTACTCCGCCAGGCTCAGCAGGCTGTCCACCGAGATGCCCTTCGCCATGAAGTTGGGAAGGAAGTATCCGAATCGCATCGGCTGCCTTTCGTCGCTCCTGCTCGAACGTGACCGGTCCGAGATCGGGCCTGAGGTTCAGTGAGACTCGATCTCGAGCTCGACGGCCTTGGCGGCCTCCTCGCGGGTCTGCGCCTCCCCCAGCTCGGAGAGGATGCTGACCTCGACCCGCTGCAGCTGCCCGCTGTACTCGAAGGGACCCGAGTACCGCGAGGACACCGGCGTGCCGCTGTCACGGCCCACGTTGAACGTCTCGGCGTAGGAGTAGCGGTACGGAACCGTCTGCGGGAGCCGGCCGCTGGCGACCGGACGGTCGTCGATGCTGAGCCGGACGGTGCCGCCCGAGCCGAGCTCGCGTCTCTCGGTCTCGAACTCGAAGCACAGCACGCTCTCTCCGATCGGCACCGGCTCCTCGGAGACGAACTCGAACGTCTCGCGGCCCGCGACGTTGTGCGCGTAGACGAGGCGGCCCTCGTGGATGAACAGGGAGTAGCCGGCGAAGCGGCCGCCGGCGGAGACCAGCAGCCCCTGGTCGCCCTCGCCATGGGTGACCCGCACCGCGATCCGGTGTGAGCGTCCCTTGACGTTCGGCGCCGTGCCCTCCGGGATCCGCACCGCGCCGGCGTAGTAGGTGAACTCGCGCCGGGCGTTGCCCGGATTGGGCTTGTGATCGACCGCGAGCCGCTCCCCGAGAGAGTCGTCGAGTGGATAGACGTGATTGGCGTGTGCCACCTCGTCCCACAGCTCCAGCATCGCCTCCAGCCGCGGTGCATCCTCGCCGGCGAGGTCGACGCTCTGGGAGTAGTCCGCGGAGAGGTCGTACAGCTCCCACGGATCCTGATCGAAGACTCCGGTCGACCCACCGGTGTACTGCCACGGCAGGCGCCCATGCCGTGCGCTGGCGATCCAGCCGTCCCGGTAGATCCCGCGGTTGCCCAGGATCTCGAAGTACTGCGTCCTATCGGGCTTCCAAGAGCCGGCCTCGTCCTCGAACGACGGAGTCAGCGAGATCCCGGCGAGTGGCAGCTGCGTCGCGCCGTTGACGGTGTCGGGGCTAGGAATTCCCGCCGCCTCGAGCACCGTCGGCATGACATCGACGACATGACCGAAGTGGCTGCGGCTGCCGGGAGCGGAGATCCGTTCGGGCCACGAGATCACCATCCCGTTGCGCGTGCCGCCCAGATGCGAGGCGATCTGCTTGAACCACGGGAACGGCGTCGCTCCGGCCCAGGCCCACCCGACCGGGTAGTTGTTGTAGCTCGTCGGGCTGCCGATCTCGTCGATACGGCGCAGGTTCTCGTCCTGGTCCTCGGGCAGCGAGTTGATCACCGACCACTTGTTGAACTGCCCGGTCGGCGTTCCCTCGGCGGCCGGGCCGTTGTCGCCGGCGACGAAGAGGATCAGGGTGTTGTCGCGCTCGCCCATCTCCTCCAGCGCGCTGACGAAGCGGCCGAACTGGTGGTCGAAGTGCGAGAGCGCTCCGGCGAACGCCTCCATGTAGCGCGCGTACAGGCGCTGCTGATCGGCGGTGAGGGAGTCCCAGCCGTCGATCTGCTCCGGCCGAGGCGTATTGACGCTGTCGGCCGGGATGACGTCCATCTCCAGCTGTCGCTGGAACGTCTCCGCCCGAACGGTGTCCCAGCCGGCGTCGAATCGGCCGCGGTACTTGTCGATCCACTCCTTCGGCGCATGATGCGGCGTGTGTGCCGTTCCCGGTGCCCAGTACAGGAAGAACGGGCGGTGCGCGGCGACCGACCGCTGCAGGCGCACCCACGAGATCGCCTGGTCCGCCAGGTCACGGTCGAGGTGATAGCCCTCCTCCGGGGTGTACGGCGTGTCGATCGGGGTGGTGTTCCGGTAGAGCGTCGGCTCCCACTGGTTCGCGTCGGCGCCCATGAACCCGTAGAACATCTCGAACCCCAGGCCGGTGGGCCAGCGGTCGAAGGGCCCGTTGGGGTTGATCTCCCACTCGGGCGTGTTGTGCCACTTGCCCAGGGAAGCCGTGGAGTAGCCGTTGAGGCGGAGCACCTCGGCGACCGAGGCCGCCTCGCGTGGCCACAGCGTGCTGTATCCGGGGAAGCCCGTCGCCATCTCCGCGACGGCTCCGTTCGCGACCTGGTGGTGGTTCCGCCCGCTCAGCAGCGCCGCTCTGGTCGGTGAGCACATCGCCGCGGTGTGGAACCGGTTGTACCTGAGCCCTCGGCCGGCCAGCGCGTCGAGAGTCGGCATCTCGACGGGTCCGCCGAACGTGCTGGGTTGTCCGAACCCGACGTCGTCGAGGAGCACCACCACGACGTTGGGCGCCCCCTCCGGAGCCGTCAGCGACGACGGGAAGTGGGGCGTGGACGAGCGCGCGTCGGGGCCGATCCTCGACTCGTACTCCCCCATGACAGGCAGCTGGTTGCGGGAAAGGCTGTGGTCATTGCTCATCAGTCAGCACCTTCAGAAGATGGCCATGGCGTTGGCCGGCGATCCCAGTCCCCCCGGGATCCGCACCGGCTTGGCCAGGAACAGGAATTCGTAGCGATCCCGCGCGGCGCAGGCATCGCTGAGGTCGACGAGGTCGAAGAGCTCGCCCAGGGGGAGACCCAGGAGACCGAGCAGGGCCGGATGGATCCGGGTGTCCGGGCCCCGTGGCGGCGTCACCTCGACCGCGATGTTGTCCGCGCAGACGGCCGCGATGTGCTTGTCCCACAGCCATTCCAGAGTCTCCTCGTCCTGCTGGAGACCCGGCGCCTCGTATCGCATCTCGGCAGAGTGGCCGCCGTCGGAGAGGCCGCGGATGAATCGGTCGACACCGAAGCGGACCAGCAGGATGTCCCCGGTCTCGATCCGGACCCCCTGGGCGTCGGCGACCTCGTCGAGCAGCGTGGGCGGGATCTCTCGTCGAGCGTTGGGCTCGATCGCCCTGTCCGTGTCGCGCAGATGCCGTTCGACGTCCAGCAGCACGCCTCGGCCGACGACCCCCTGCATCGCCACCTGGTCGATGCCGAGGGGCTGCTGACCGGGCTCGAGGGCGAGCTCGTCGGGCAGCAGTCCGTTGTAGAACCCGTCCGGCCCTCGCACATGACGGAAGGCGTCCCACTGGCTGGACAGCTGCGGGGCGACGTGGTCGAGGGTCTCGTCGTAGTAGCCCGGCATGATCTCGAAGACGTCGTGCTCGAACGGGCTCCGGTGCTTGAAGATCGAGAGCGGAATGCTCAACGGGTGATCTAGATTGACGCAGATCCCCTCCGTGGCCAGCGAGAGCGCGCGCAGACGCCGGTCCGGGGTCAGCAGCTCGAGGGTGCCCAGCTGCGACTCCGCGCCGAAGACTCCCCAGGCACTACGCCAGGTCGGCGCCGCCTCCGATGGCGGGAGCTCGCGGTAGGCGGGCAGGGGGGACATCACGCGCTCGCGCCTCCGTCGACCGGAAGGTTCACACCGGTGACGAAGGCAGAGAGGTCCGAGACGAAGAACAGCGCGGCGTTGGCGATGTCCTCAGCCGTGGCGAGACGGCCCATCGGGATGCCGGCCACCAGACCGTCGCGGTCCATCAGCTCAGCGGCAGCGGACGGCACGAACTGCGGCAGCATCGGCGTGTCCGCCGCAACCGGACACAACGAGTTGACCCGAATGCCGCGCGGCGCCAGCTCCTTGGCCAGCGACCGGGTCAGCATGACCGCTCCGCCCTTCGAGGCCTGGTAGCCGGAGTGGTGAGCACGCCCCTTCAGCCCCGAGAGCGAGGCGGTGATGAGGAAGGAGCCCTTGGCCTTCTCCAAGGCGCCGGCGGTGTACTTGGCAAGCAGCCAGGGCCCCTTGATGTTGACGGCGTTCAGCTTGTCGAACAGGGCCTCGTCGTACTCCTCGAGCGCGGCGAAGGCGGCAGCGAGCCCTGCGTTGGCCCAGGCGCTGTCGATGCCGCCGTACGTCGCCAAGGTGTGGTCGACCAGTGCCGCCGTGTCAGCGGCACTGGTCGCGTCGTAGGTGAACGCGCTCGCCTCTCCACCGGCATCGTCGATCTGGGCCACCGTCTCGCGGGCGCCGTCGGCGTTCAGATCGGCGACGACGACCCGCGCCCCGTGGGCGGCGAACAGGGTCGCGCCGGCGCGACCCATGCCTGAGGCGGCTCCGGTGATGATCACGGTCTTGTCCTGGAGCAGCTGCGTCATGTTCACGATTCCTTTGCGTCGAGATGGACGATGGTCGTCTTGACCTGGGTGTAGTGCGCGAGGGCCTCAACGCCCTTCTCGCGGCCGATGCCACTGTTCTTGTAGCCGCCGAACGGGGTCTCGACCCCGCCTCCGAACCAGTTGTTGACGAAGACCTGTCCGGACTGGATCTGCGGCGCCATGCGAAGGGCGCGGTTGATGTCACTGGTCCACAGACCCGACACGAGGCCGTAGTCGGTGTCGTTGGCGATGGCGACGGCCTCGGACTCGGACGTGAACGGCGTCGCCACCAGAACCGGTCCGAAGATCTCCTCCCGGGTGAGCAGAGACCCATGCGGCGCTTCGAGCAGCGTGGGCGCCACATACAGGCCGTCCGGGTGTGCGGCGAGAACCTCGGGGGGGCCTTCGAGTCGCGCGGTGGCGCCTGAAGCCGCTACCTCCGACAGATAGCCCTGCACTCGACGGAACTGCTCGGCCGTCGCGATCGGGCCGATGTCGGGGTCGTCCAGCGCGTGCCCGACGTGGACCTGGGCCATCCGGGTCTGCACCTGGGACAGGAAGGTGTCGTAGATGTCGGCGTGCACCAGCAGCCGGCTGCCAGCCGAGCAGGCCTGCCCGGAGTTGTAGGTGATCGCCAGACACGCGCCTTCGACCGCGGCGTCGATGTCGGCGTCGGGGAACACGATGTTGGGGCTCTTCCCCCCCAGCTCGAGCCCGACCGGGATCAGCCGCTCCGCCGCGGCGCGAGCGACCAGGCGGCCGACCTCGACGGAGCCGGTGAACATGACGCGGCGGATCAGCGGGTGATTGATCAGCGCCTGCGCGGTTCCCGGGCCGTCTCCGGGGATCACGTTGAGAACGCCGCTCGGAAGGCCGCACTCGGTCGCGAGCCGGGCCAGCAGCAAGCAGGTGAGCGGAGCGTCCTCGGCCGGCTTGACCACCGCCGTGTTGCCGGTGACCAGGGCAGGCGCGAGCCCGCGGGCCGCCTGCTGCAGCGGGGCGTTCCACGGCAGCACGATCCCGACCACGCCGTACGGCTCATGGGTGGTGTAGGCGTGCCAGTCGGGGCCGAGTGGGATCACGTCGCCGTGGTGCTTGTCCGCGGCTCCTGCATAGAACTCGAAGTAGCGGGCCGCTATCTCCACGTCCGCCCGTGACAGCGACAGCGGCTTGCCGGTGTCCAGGCTCTCGACGCGGGCGAGCTCCTCCGCCCGCAGGCGGAGCTCGTCCGCGAGGTCCAGCAGGAGCCGGCCCCGGCGAGCGGGCTTCCAGGCCGCCCACGCGTGTTGGGCTGCGTGGCTGGTCCGCACCGCGGCATCGACGTCCGCGGCGTTGCCGCTGGCCACCGAGGCGAGCACTTCGCCGGTGGACGGGTTGATCGTGTCCAGGCGCTCGCCACTGGCAAGGCGTTGCACCTTGCCGTCGATGAACGCCTCGACGATGAGATCCATGTCAGACACTCATTCCTCCGAGATCGAGTCATGGGTGAGCAGCCCCTGAATGGCGGCCGCGCACGCCTTGGTGTGGCTGGTGACCGCCGGGATGTCGACGTTCGCCAGGTAGTCGCGGAACGCGGACACGTGCACCGCCGCGACGATGTTGCCGCCGTGGTCGCGAACCGGGGCCGCGAACCCGACCACGCCGCTGATCGTCTCCTCCATGCTCATCGAGAAGTCGCGCTCACGGATGGCCTGAAGCTCCGCCTCCAGCGCGGATCGAGTGGTGATCGTCTGGGGGGTGAACCGGACCAGCTCCGAGTCGAGCGCGGCCGACTCCAGCGCGGGAGCCAGCGCGGCGAACAGCTTGCCCACCGCACTGGAGTGCAGCGGCACCGGGTCACCGAGACGGATGTCGAGGCCCGCGCGCTGAAGGCCCGGAATCCGTTCGACATACGTCACGGTGTTGCCGATCCGGACGGCGAGGTAGGCGTCGTGCTGCACCTCCTGCACCAAGCGTCGAAGATGGGGAATCGCCGCGTTGACGACGTCGACCTGCTCCACCGCGCTGACCGCCAGGCGGACGAAGGTCGGGCCGATGCGGTAGATCTTCCGCTCATCGACCGAGAGCAGGCCGGCTCGCACCATGGAGCGGAGCAGGTCGTGGGTGCTGCTCAACGGCCCGGACACCGATTCCGCGATCTGCGACAGCGGGGCTCCGGCATGGTTCTGCCTGAGCACGTGATCAAGGGCCCGGACGGTGCGTTCGATCTTGTCGTTCATGTCCCGCCTGTCTCCGATATTACGAAGTGATTCTTCATCTGATCGGAACCGTAGCGCGTGGCCAAGATCGCGTCAATGCCCAACGGCGGTGACCGCCTCGGCAAAATGACCGTTGACAGCCTGCCCCTGTGACCCTAGTCTCTTCCACGTAGCGAAGTTGTTTCCGAAATACCGAAGACTTGGGACGTGGACCTGCCGATGACCATGGAGGTCGAGCTGTGAATACGACGACTCACGCCCCCACCGACAGCGCGATCAGCGTGCAGGGTGTGACGCATCAGTTCGGGGAGTCCGGGCGCCGGCCCGCGGACCAGGTCCGTCGCAACGCCGTCGAGGACGTCAGCCTCGAGGTCCCACGCGGCGAGTTCCTGGCCATCGTGGGCCCGAGCGGGTGCGGCAAGACGACGTTGATGAACATGATGGCCGGACTGATCCAGCCGACCCAGGGCCTCGTCACCCGGGACGGCGTGCCCGCGAAGTCGCTGGGACGCAACGTCGGCTACATGTTCGCGCGTCCGGGTCTGCTGCCATGGCGCTCGGCGCGGGCCAATGTGGAGCTCGGGCTGGAGTTTCGCGGCATGCGCAGGTCACAGACGAAGGAGACGGCGACCCGGCTGCTGGATCAGGTGGGGCTGGGCACGTTTCAGGACTCACTGCCGGCCGAGCTGTCACAGGGCATGCGCCAGCGCGTCGCGCTGGCCCGCGTGCTGGCCCTGGACCCGGACTACCTGCTGATGGACGAGCCGTTCGGGGCCCTGGACGCGCAGACCAAGCTGGTCATCCAAGAGCTGTTCATCAGGATCTGGGAAGGCACCGGCAAGACGGTCATCTTCGTGACCCATGACCTTTCCGAGGCCGCTGCGATGGCCGACCGCGTCATCGTGATGACCGCGACGCCTGGACGGATCAAGGCGGATCTCACGATGCCGTTCGATCGTCCTCGGGACCTGGACGCGCTGCGCTTCGACCCTCGGTTCCAGGAGATCTCCCACCAGATCTGGGAGTCGCTGAAGGACGAGGTGGCATCGCGATGACCGACGCGACAATGGTCAAGACGAAGACCGCCGCTGCGGGCGGGCGGGCCGTCCCCCGGTTCGTGACCCTGAACCTGGGCCGGCTGGCCCTTGCCGCGGCCTTCCTCGCCCTGTGGCAGCTCTCCGTGGACAGGGGTTGGCTGGATCCGGCCTTCGTCAGCAGTCCGGGCGACATCTGGGAGTTCCTCAGGAGCTTCGTGTCGACCGGCGAGGTGTGGCGTCACCTGTGGGTGACTCTCCAGGCGACGCTCGTGGGCTTCGCCATCGGCAGCGCGGCCGGCATCGCCACCGGGCTTGTGCTCGCCAGCGTGCACTGGCTCAATGACCTTCTCGATCCGTTCCTCACCATCTTGAACTCACTTCCCCGCGTTGCGCTCGCCCCGCTCTTCCTGCTCTGGTTCGGGTTGGGCATCTCCTCCAAGGTCGCCCTCGCCGTCAGCCTGGTGTTCTTCATCCTGTTGATCAACACCCGTGCCGGCGTGCGCAACGTCGATCCCGACATCGTGACCGTCTCCCGCCTGCTCGGCGGCGGCGGCCGACGCATGTTCACCAAGGTGATCCTGCCCGGGTCGGTGCCCAGCATCGCTGCGGGGCTGCACCTCGCGGTCATCTACTCCCTGCTCGGTGTCGTCGTCGGCGAGATGATCGCCGCCGAGGCCGGACTGGGACAGCGGATCGCCTTCTACTCGGGACAGTTCAACACCGCCGGGGTACTCGGCGTGTTGGCGGTATTGGCGCTCATCGCAGCGGCCATGAACACGGCGACGGCGATGCTCGAGAAGCGCCTCCTGAGCTGGCAGGACCGGGGACGGCTCTAGCTCGTTCTCGTACCAACCCAGGGCGACACACTCCACCGACGCCCCGATCCGAAAGGTCACACGATGAGAACCATCCAGCCGAACACGAGGTCGGAACGTTCGCTGTTCCGCCTGATGGCCGCAGGACTGGTGTTCCTGCTGGCCGCCGCACTGAGCGCCTGCGGCAGCGACTCCGACGCCGGCGACTCGGACCGGGCATCGCTGAAGGTCGGGGCCTACCCCGGGGCCCTGATCAGCCTGCCGGCCTACGTCGGGGCCGACGCCGGCATCTTCGAGGATCACGGCCTGGACGTCAGCCTGGTCGAGATCTCCGATGGCCGGAACATGACCTCCGCGCTGGCCAGCGGCAGCATCGACATCGGCCTCAACGGCATCGACAACAACGCACTGGCCAACCAGAGCGGGCAGTCGATCATGGCGGTCGCCGGCAACACGATGGGCCCGATCTTCACCTTGATCGCCGGCTCGAAGGTCGACACACCGCACATCGACGAGGGCTTCCCGGCATCGGTCCAAGACCTCAAGGGCAAGAAGCTCGGCGTCATGGCGACGGGCGGCAGCGTCGAGCAGTTCCTCCGGTACATCCTCGAGGCCGCCGGCCTGAACCCTGACAAGGACGTCACTCTCGTCAACGCCGGCCTGCCTGCGACCGGGGTCCCGGCGCTCAAGGCCGGGCAGATCGACGCCTACATGTCGATCGAGCCGGCCGCGAGCCTGACCGGTCTCGACGGCAGTGGCAAGGTCGTGCTGGACCTGCGCAAGCAGCCGGTCCCCGACGAGCTCGCGGCGCTGAACTGGCCCTACAACCAATGGATCTCCACCAAGAAGACGATCGACAGCCTGGGTGGCACGCTCGGCAAGTACCAGGCGGCGATGAAGGACGTCTACGCCTTCATGGACGACCCGGCCAATGCCGACCAGCTGCGGGAGATCGCACTCAAGCGCATCTCCGACAACGGCGACCTGGTCGACGCGCTGCTGAAGAACAACGCGGGCGTGTTCGGCTTCGAGCTGCCGAGTGATCGCATCGACGCTGCCTTCGCCTACCTCGTCGACAGCGGTCTGGTCGAGAAGCCGACGGCGTACGAGGACTACGTCGCCGAGGGCGCAAGCAGCTGACCGTTCGTTCCCGGTTCCGCCGGGCCGATCGGGCCCGGCGGAGCCGCGGACGCGGATCGACCGCACGACTTCATGCCGAGGGTGAGCATCCATGACCGAGACGATCAAGATCCTCAACTTCTTCAAGCCGCTTCCCGGTCGCGAGGAGCACAGCGAGGAGTACTACCGCAACGTCCACATACCGCTGATCGCGCGCACGCTGCGCGCCGACCCGCGGTGGATCAGCTATCAGCAGAACCGCCTGGTGGCCTCCTACGATCCGCTGGGCGGCTTCAATCGGCCGCCGGATCGCTGGCGTCTGGTCATTCTTCGCGGACGGTTGGAGGAGGCCGGACCCACCGGTCGGAGCGTGCGCCCCAACAACCCGGAGCTGCAGCGAGTGGTCGAGCTGGATCATCCCAACTTCCTCTCCGCGATCGCGCGCATGGAGGCGGTCGAGACCACCGCTCACGACACCCTGCGGGGGCAGACATCGCTGCGGAAGTACGTCGTCGCCATCCCAGAGGATGAGGATCGACCCGGTCGTCGCGCGGCGGACACCACCGAGCGCCTGGTCGCGGGGCTGGTCTCGGCGCCGGGATGCCGCCTGGTCCTGGTGAACGCCGTGCTCGGGGAGGTCGAGAGCACCGTCAAGGGCTCGGCGGTCGTCCCATCCGGGGCGTACAAGGACCAGGCCACCTTCGCGCGGGTCGTCGAGCTCTACTTCGACAACCCCTTCGACGCGGCCACGTTCTTCGCGGAGCCGGCCAGGCAGGAGCTGCTCCTCTTCGACCATCCCGGAACCGAGGTCTACGCCGTGGAGGAGACCTGCGGCTTCGACCGCCGCTGAGCCACAGCGCGCCAGACAGCACGTCACCCCAGACACAGGAGGAGCTGATCCGCACCCATGGGCGATGAACTGACCGGGACGAGCCTGGTGGGACCCATCCCCTGGCCTCCCGGCCGCGAGCGGCCACGAACGGCCACCCTCGCCGACCTGGTCGACGACCTCGCCGCGGCCCACGGCGATCGGCCCGCGATCAGCTTCCACGGAGACGAGATCGGCTACGCCGCACTCGCCCGCTCCTCACGGGACGTGGCCGCCTCGCTGCGGTCGATGGGCGTCGGCGATGCCAGCGTGGTGGCGCTCCTCGCGCCCAACTCGCCGCAGTGGGTTGCCATCGCCCTCGGCGTCCTGCGCTGCGGCGCCCAGCTTCACGCGTTCAACACCTGGGTCAAGCCGGCGGAGCTCGACCACCTTCTCCGGGCGTCGCAGGCGGAGGTGCTGTTGAGCGTCGAGGAGTTCGCCGGCAACGACTTCGTCGAGACACTCACGGCATTGCTGCCCGAGGCCACTGGCTCCGCACCGGGCACCTGGACCGCCTCTCGGTACCCCCGGCTGCGGCAGGTGCTGATGCGCGGTGGGGCACCGGATGTCAGCGGATTCGGGAGCTGGCCGACGCCTCGCTGCGACTCCCCTGAGCAGACGGAGGCGGATCGCCACGGCGCGCTGCCGGCCGGTGCTCGCGAGGTGGTGGTGTACACGTCGGGGTCCACGCAGGTGCCCAAGGCCGTTCCCCTGGAGCAGCCGGCGCTGATCGCCAACGGCTGGGCCATCGGCGAGCGCATGCACCTCACCCGCGAGGACCGGGTGTGGCTGGGCAGCCCGCTCTTCTGGAGCTACGGAGTCGCCAACGCCCTGATGGCCACGTTCACGCACGCGGCCTGTCTCGTGCTCGAGGACCGGTTCAACCCGGAGCGGGCCACCGCGACCATGCGACGAGAGCGCTGCACGGCGGCCTATCTCCTGCCCGCCATGATCGAGGCTCTGCGGGCGACGGTCCGCGACGCGTTCGCGGGTCTCCCCCACCTGCGTACCGGGCTGACGATCGGGCGGCCCGACGAGCTGCGTGCGGTCGTCGAGGAGCTGGGCGTCGAGTCGATCTGCAACGTATACGGCTCGACCGAGGTCTACGGCAACTGCTGTGTGACCGATGCCGACGACCCCCTCGAGATCCGCATGGCCACGCAGGGCCACCCGCTGCCCGGGGTGGAGGTTCGCGTCGTCGACCCGGAGACCACCAGGCTGCTCGGCCGCGACGAGCCGGGACATCTTCAGGTCCGCGGGCGGGTCATGCCGGGATATCTGCCGACCCCCGGCGAGGACGCCGCCCCCTCGCCGATCACCCCGGATGGCTGGTACGACACCGGCGACACCGGACTGGTCCGTGAAGACGGCCGGATCGTGTTCGTCGGGCGGCACTCGGAGCTGATCAAGACCTCCGGGATCAACGTCTCCCCCGCGGAGATCGAGGCCGAGCTGCTCCGCCATCCCCGGATCGTGCAGGCGGCCGTCGTCGGCGCGCCTGATCCCAAGCGGGACGAGGTGCCGATCGCGTTCGTCGTGGCGTCCGAGCCGGTCTCGGAGGAGGAGCTGCTCGATCACTGCCGGCGGATGCTGTCGGCGTACAAGGTGCCCGCCCGCATCCTCCCGGTGAGCGAGCTGCCGCTGACGTCCACCGGCAAGCTCGCCCGCAAGGAGCTGCACACGATGGCCGAGGATCTCGGCCGCTGAGCCGCGATCGTCAAGCCAGGTCGACGAAGGTCTGCAGCTCCATCGGGCCTTCCGTGCGGCCTTCCAGCGCTGCGCCGAGCTGGGACGCTGCTGCACCGGCGAGGTGCCGCTCGAACGCGGCCTGGTCCCGCCACCGCTCGAACCAGGCGAACACCCCGGCCTCCTCGCCGGCCAGCAGGTGGTAGGCCAGGCAGCCGTCCTCCTGGCTGGCCGAGTCGACGATCGCCAGGCATGCCTGCCCGACGAACGCGACCTGGTCAGGGGTCGCCACTACGCGGGCGAAGATCGAGACCGTCGACATCCGTGCTCCTCTTGGTCGTCCTGGATGGTGCGAGCTTCGTGCCCCGCTCTCGTGCCCTACCGAGCGGAGCGAAGCGGGCCCAGCGGACTCAACAGCCGTCCGTCGAGCGGCACGCAGGCCGAGGCGCGGTCCGCCCGGCGCTCGTCCCGGCGCGACACCTGCGCACGCTCCCTGTCGTGGTCGTGACCGGCGAGCGGCCGGATCGGAAGGTCGTGCCTGGTCGCGATGTCGAGAACGGCGGCGATGGTCAGCGCGCCGATCGCCGATGTCAGCCTCCGATGGATCTCGCCCTTGCGCGTCCGGCGCAGGGGGTACGTCGCGAGACCCGGATCGTCGGCCCACTCCTCCCACGCGAGCGCGGTGCACAGCCGCTGCCACATGTGGTCCTCCAGGATCGCGACGGCGACCCATCCGTCCTGTGCCTGGAAGGTCCCATAGGTCGGCTCTGGACCCTCGAGCGCACTGGGCTTCACCCGTGACCACGCCAGCGCGGTGTCCAGCATGGACATGTCCAGATACGCGCCCGTGCCGCGCCCCCACAGCGCGGCGATCGCGAAGGCGGCGGAGGTGGCGGTTCCCAGGTCCACCCAGGGGATGCCGATGCGGTCGACCAGCTCGCCCTCGCGCACGCAGCCGGCCATCATCTGGAAGGTCAGGTCGTGGGAGGGCTCCGACGCCAGCGGACCCTCCTGTCCGAAGCCACTGATCGAGCAGTACACGATCCCGGGATTGATCCCCCGGGCCGTCTCATAGCCGAAGCCGAGGCGCTCGGCGACACCCGGCCGGAAGCCCTCCACCAGGACGTCGTGCTCGGCGATCAGCTGGTGCAGCCGCTCGCGGTCCTCCGCGGCCTTGAGGTCGAGCCGCAGCGAGGTCTTGCCCGGGTTGGCATTGTCGAACATCTCGGGGTCGATGACCCGCGCCGCATCACCGGCCGGAGGCTCGACCTTGACGATCCGGGCGCCGAGTGAGGCCAGCAGCAACGTGGCGTAGGGACCGGGGAGCTGTTGGCTCAGGTCGAGCACGCGCATCCCCGCCAGCGGAGCATGCGGCACGTTCACAGGACGGCCACCGGCGCGACGGGCGACGCGGTCGAGCCGGCCAGCGGAAGCGGAGCCGCGACGAAGAGGAACGCGACGGCGCCGTGCGCTGACAGCTCGCGGAGGTTCAGGTTCTCGAGCAAGGGGATGCCACACCGATGCAGCAGCAGCCGGTGAACCGGGAACGCCGAGCCGTCGGGTGTGGGCTGTTGCTCGACCGCGTAGTTGTCGGCTCCGATCAGTGCCACGTCGTGGCCGGCCAGCCAGTCAGCCGCCGCGAGCGTCAGTCCCGGCTCGGTGGCGTGGTACTCCTCGCGGTCCAGGCCGCGCTCCCACCAGCCGGTGCGCAGCAAGACGGCGTCACCTCGCCCCGGAGTGACGCCAGTCGCCCGGCACGTGCGCTCCAGATCCTCGGTCGTGATCCCGTACCCCGGCTCGAGGTGCCCGTCGCGGGCGAGGTCGATCAGGATGCCTCGCGTGACCAGAGGCAGCAGCTTGTCGGCGCCGCACCGCGCCGCCCCCTTGGAGGTTCGCACGGCGGACGAGGGATGCCCGTTGTAGAGCGTGTCGCCCTCCCACACGTGGGCCAGGGCATCCATGTGCGTGGAGGAGTGCGTCGCGAACTGAACCGTGTCCTCCGCGAAGCGGAACCCGTCCGGGCTTCGCGCGCCCAGGGCGTAGTCGCCGGCGTCGCGATCCATGAAGCGCGCCGCCGGCCGCCGATGCGGGGAGACCATCGCCTCCGGACCGAACGGCTGCGCCAGGCTCAGCACCGTGCCCGTCTCCGGCAGAGCGCACGCGGCGGTCACCTCGGCACTCGCGACGAGGTTGGGCGCCCCCAGCTCGTCGTCTCGACCCCAGCGCCCCCAGTTCGATCTCATGGCGATGCTTCCGATCCGGCTGCCCCGGCTCTAACGGTCCTGCGGAAGGGGCTCGAACCAGTAGTCGGCGACCGTGCCAGTCGGGTTCTCCGCGAAGACCACCTTCGCCCTGGAGCCGATGGCGAGCGCCGCGACGGCCTCGTCCTGGTCCTCCAGGCTCACTCCGCGCACGTAGCCGACCAGCGCCGTGTCCGAGCCGTCGGGCGTGAGGTAGGCGAGCGCGTACGGCGGCTCCGGAAGACCCTTGAAGGGCTCGTAGACGATCGTGAACATCTCGATGACACCCTCGTTCGCGACGCGGTACCACTCCTCGGTGGCCACATGGCAGCGGTCGCAGAACGAGCGAGCCGGCACCAGCACCCGCTCGCACTCCGGGCACTTGCGTCCGTACAGCGCGGAGTCACCGAGACCGGCCAGGAACCTCGATGTCGTCTCCCCCAGCGCGTGCCGGTACGACAGGTCCCACGTCTGCTCGTAGAACCGAGGCCCCTCGGCGGGCGGGTCGACCGCCACTGCTCCGGAAGAATGAATGCTGCTCATGATGCGATCTCCTCCAAGTCGCTGCTGAGAACCATGGTCGAGTAGTACTGATGGTCGCCGCCGATGGCGCTGGCGATGGCGACCCGAGCGTCCGGAACCTGGTGCGGGCCGGCCCGCCCCAGAACCTGGAGCGCGGCCTCACCGACCCGGATCGCGCCGGTGACGGCGATCGGGTTCGAGCACAGGGTGCCGCCGGACGGGTTGACGATCGGCCCACCGCCGCCGAGCACGTACTCCCCGGCTTCGAGGTGCTCCGGCGCCTTCCCCTTCGCCGCCAGCCCGGCGGCCTCGATGACGTGCAGCTCCACGCTGGAGAACGGGGCGTAGATCTCGGCGGCGTCGATCTGCGACCGGGGATCGGTGAGGCCCGCTTGGCGGTAGGCCCGTTGGAAGGCCGTCTCCAGCGAGTCGGCGTCGGCATGGTCGCCGACCGCTCGCGCGCCGACCCGATCGCCCATCCAGAAGGTCTCGGTGTTCTGACCGACCCCACGGATCCAGGCCGGTCGCAGTCCGCGAGCGCGAGCGAACCTCTCCGAGCACAGCACCACGCCGGCCGCACCGGTCGAGGACGGGCAGGCGTCTCCCAGCTTGATCGGCCACGCCAGCGTTCGGCTCGCCAGCACCTCGGCCACCGTGATCTCCTCACGCAGGTGGGCGTACGGATTGAGTGCCGCATGCTTGCGGTTCTTGACGGTCACCCGGGCCATGTCCGTCTCGTCGCTGTCGTACAGATGCATGTAGCGCGCGGCAGAGAGAGCCAGCATGGTGATGGTGTTCAGCGGGATCGGCCGCTCGTAGCCCACGTCCCACATCTTGTTGAGCACCGATTGAGCCGAGCCGGACTCCGACACCCGGTCCGCACCCGCGATCAGCACGACGTCGAACATCCCGGAGGCGATGTGCGTCCAGGCGGCGAGGACGGCGCTCATCCCGGTGGCGCCGCCGTTGTTGACGCGCATGAACGGCTTGCCCGACGCACCCAGCGCGTCGACGCACCATCGCTCGCCGTTGCCGACTCCGGCCAGCGCGTCCGGCGCCAGCGGGAAGACGACCGCGTCGACGTCGCCGACGGTCACGCCGGCATCCGCCAGAGCGGCGTCCGCGCCCTCCTTCACCAGCTCCGGGAAGGTCACGTCCTCACGGCGCGTGACGTGCCGGGTCTGTCCGAAGCCGAGTACCCCGACGTTGATCATCCGTTCACCTTCTGACTAGAAAACGTCATGACTGCCACACCCTGCGCGGCGAAGCCCTGGGTGCCGACTCCCGCGGCGATGGCGGGCGAGTCCGTGCCGCCGATCTGGTCGACGGCCGCGATCATCCGGCCGAGGCCGGCGACCTGTGGCGTGGTCAGGCGCTGCGACAGGCCGCCCGAGCCGTTGACCACCGCGTCCAGGCCCAGATGACGCGACACGGCATCGACCATCGGCTCGCTGGGCGCCGCGATCTCGGCGATGTCCCAGTCCCGCGGGGGCGGTCCGCCGCTCTCGACGATCTGCCGGACGGCCGCGTCGAGGATCGACAGGTCGTCCAGGGACCGAGCACCGAGCTCGTAGCCCCCCATGGCCCACCCCGCGCCGGTGATCCAGGCCTTGGCCCGCTCCTCGGGGAAGCTGCCCTCGACGCCCAGCACGGCCGCATAGACGACATCGCCCAGCGCCGGCAGGTCGTCGCGGGTCAGCGGCCAGCTCGTCGCCGTACCGCCTCCTCGGACCGTCGCACCGAGTCGCGAAGCCTGCAGGGCCGCTGCCAGCGTCTGGTTCATGCCGATGCGCCGGAGCAGATAGGGCTCCGCGCTGACCAGCTCGGCATGCTCGGGCGATACCGACTCGCTGGGCTTGCCCCAGCCGACGACCAGCACATTGCGGCTCTGCCCGGCCAGCAACCGCAGGTACCCGTAGATCAGCGCGTGATCGCCCGAGGAGGCGATCATGGTGACGTCTCGATCCACCCCTGCGACCGGCCCGCCCGCAACCATGCAGGAGATCACCCGGCCGTCGGTCTGGTCGTTGCCGGAGATCACCACCGCATCGAGCTCCGCAGGCGTCAGGCCGGCCGAGGCCAGGGCGCCGCTGGTGACATCGAAGGTCATCTCCTCGAGGCTGCGACTGGTCTCGTGGGCGACCTCGAGCGTCTGCGTGCTCAGCACCGCAATCGCGGGACGGTCTCCAGGCCCAGGTTCGTGGTCCGGCATGGTCGGTTGATCCCTTCTCTGCGTCACGCGATCCTCGCGCTCTTGGCGGACAGGTCGAGCTCGATCGCCTCGGCGGCTCGGCGAACGGACTCGCAGTGCTCCTTCAGCTCGGCGGGAGCCATCGAGCCCAGCAGGACCGAGAGGTGTACGGCGGCGACGAGCCGCCCGCCGGGATCCCAGACCGGCGCGGCCATGCCGACGATCCCGGGCACGCTCTCTCCTCGGCTGATCGCGAGGCCACGGGCCCGGATCACCCGGAGGTCGCGGTCCAGGCTCGACAGGGTCGTTCGGGTGCGATCCGTCAGGACGGGACGGCGGGCTGCCACCAGGGCGCGGTACATCTCGCGGTCGAGGGCGGCGAAGAGCTTGCCCACGGCTGTCGAATGCAGATAGAGCGGCTGTCCCAGCGGGATGTCGATGTTGACGGCCTGGCTGCCCGGGTGGCGGCTGGCGTAGACGACCTTGGTCCCACAGCGCACCGCGAGGTAGGCGTCACGCTGGCTCTCCCGGGCCAGTCGCTCCAGGTGGATCTGCGCGACCCGCTGCACTCGGTCGCCTTCGGCGAGGCCGAACGCCAGGCGAAGAGCCAGCGGGCCGAGCGCGTAGCGCTTGTTCGCCTCGGTGACCGCATCGATCTGTGTCAGTGCCTTGAGCAGGTCGTGAGCACTGCTCAACGGCACGTCGAGGTCACGGCTGACGTCGGTGACGGTGGCGCCGTCGTGTCGGCCGAGGTACTCCACCACGTCGAAGATCCTGCGCAGGCGCTGCTCGTCCATGCCGTCACCCTGCCTCATGGTTTCGCATATTCGCAAGATACTTTCGTATATACGAAGCATTCGCGCGAGCGGAGAAGGATTCGCGCGGCCCTATCGGCCGGAGCAGCGTTCGCAATCGCGGAGACGACTTGAGCTGCAGCTCACCAGCGAGCAGTATCCGCATCGGCCTGGCTACCGTTCGTGGTGAACCGGTCACGGGACGCCAGCCTGAGGACGTGAGAGGAATGCCAGCGAGCGGAGCGAGCGCACCCTGCTGCGCGGCGAGCCGTGCGGAGCAGGCCGCTGCCGGCGAGGGTCACCTGTCCGCAGTTCCGGCGGGGCGTCGATCGACCCGGCGGCAGGTCGCGGTGCCGGAAGGCACGTTCCTGATGGGCGACCCCTTCGCCGAGGGCTACCCCGACGACGGCGAGGAGCCGGTGCACCCGGTGCGCCTGCCGGCGTTCCATCTGGACTCCACGAGCGTGACCAACGCCCAGTTCGCCACCTTCGCCAAGGCCACCGGCTACGTCACCGAGGCGGAGCGGTTCGGCTCCTCCGCGGTGTTCCACCTGTGGATCGCCGCCGACCCCGCCGACATCCTCGGCCGCGCGGTCGGGGCACCGTGGTGGGTCGAGGTCCGTGGCGCCTCCTGGCGGCATCCCGAGGGTCCTCGCTCCAGCATCCGGGACCGCCAGCATCACCCCGTGGTTCAGGTCTCCTGGCACGATGCCGCGGCCTACGCACGGTGGGCGGGCAAGCGACTGCCCACCGAGGCCGAGTGGGAGTACGCCTCACGCGGCGGCCACGCCGGGCGGCGCTTCCCGTGGGGGGACGAGCTGAACCCCGGCCACCGCTGGCTGTGCAACATCTGGCAGGGATCCTTCCCGGGCACCAACACCGGCGAGGACGGCTTCCTCTCCACCGCGCCGGCCAAGTCGCTCCATCAGAACGACTACGGCCTGTGGAACATGGTGGGCAATGTCTGGGAGTGGTGCCAGGACTGGTTCTCGCCCCAGGAGTACGCCACCCGCGACCTCACCACCCCTACCCACTCCCCTCAGGGACCCGCGACCGGGAGCCACCGGGTGATGCGAGGCGGGTCCTTCCTGTGTCACGACTCCTACTGCTATCGCTACCGAGTCGCGGCGCGGTCCTCCAACACCCCCGAGTCCAGCTCGTCCAACATCGGCTTCCGCTGCGCCAACGACGCGGTCGAGCCGCTCAGTCCCGCTCGGCCCTGTGCTGCAGCGCGATGTCGATGAGCTGGTCCTCCTGGCCGCCGATGAGCTTGCGCCGGCCGGCCTCGGCCAGGATGCGGGCACCGGAGACGCCGTACCGCTCCGCGGCGTTGCCGGCGTGCTTGAGGAAGCTGGAGTAGACCCCGGCGTACCCCATCATCATCGTCATCCGGTCCAGCCGGCACTCCTCCGGCATCGCCGGACGGACGACGTCCTCGGAGGCGTCGATGATGGACAGGAAGTCCACCCCGGTCCTCCAGCCGAGCTTGTCGCACACGCCGACGAAGGCGTCCAGCGGTGTGTTGCCCGCGCCGGCGCCGAATCGGCGGACCGAGCCGTCGATCTGCGTCGCCCCGGCCCGCACGGCCATGACGGTGTTGCCACAGCCGAGGTCGAGGTTCTCGTGCCCGTGAAAGCCGACGGTGGCCTCACCGCCGATCTCGGCGACCAGCGCGGCGACACGGTCGGAGACGCCCTCGAGGATCAGTGCGCCCGCGGAGTCGACGACGTAGACGCACTGGCAGCCGGCGTCGACCATGATCCGGGCCTGCTTGGCCAGCACCTCGGGCGGCTGGGTGTGGCTCATCATCAGGAAGCCGACCGTCTCCAGGCCCAGCTCGCGGGCCAGCCCGAAGTGCTGCTCGGAGACGTCGGCCTCGGTGCAGTGGGTCGCGATCCGACAGATCGAGCCGCCGTTGCCCTGGGCCTCGCGGATGTCGTCCTTGGTGCCGACGCCCGGCAGCATCAGGAACGCGATCTTGGCGTTCTTGGCCGTCTCCGCGGCGATCTTGATCAGCTCCTGCTCCGGGGTCTTGGAGAACCCGTAGTTGAAGCTGGACCCGCCCAGGCCGTCGCCGTGGGTCACCTCCAGGACCGGCACGCCAGCCGCGTCGAGGGCGCCGATGATCGAGCGCACCTCCGCCGTCGTGAACCGGTGCCGCTTGTGGTGCGAGCCGTCGCGCAGGCAGGTGTCGGTCAGCCTGATGTCCAGGTCGCCGGCGGGATCGGCGTCCCGCCAGGTCCGCGTCAGTCGGTTGAGCTCGGGTGCTCCGGAGACAGTCATGAGCTCAGCGCCTTCCGTGCCATGCCCTCGCCCGCGCGGGTCGCGGCGGCCGTCATGATGTCGAGGTTGCCGGAGTACGCCGGGAGGAAGTCGCCGGCGCCCTCGACCTCCACGAAGACGCTCACCTTGGTCGCGCCGCGGGTCGCCTCGCTCGGGTCGTCGAACTGCGGCTCCTGCAGCAGCCGGTAGCCGGGCACGTACTCCTGGACCACGGCCACCATTCGGTGCACCGAGTCGGAGATGGCGTCCCGGCCTGATCGTCCGACGTCCGGCCCGACCGCGCAGAAGATCGTGTCGCGCATGATCATCGGCGGCTCGGCCGGGTTGAGGATGATGATCGCCTTGC
>CAZTHV010000006.1:0-39513 GCA_964613165.1 uncultured Marmoricola sp. | reverse complement strand
CAGCATCCCGGCATGCGCGTGCGGGCTGTCCCGCTTCTCGCCCCCATGCAAGATATGCGCCCGATCGATCGCTCGGGATAGTGCAGTCCACTGCCGGCGACGCGCGGGAACGCGGACACGACGGCAAGTATCGACGCTGAAGGGCCGATTGCGGGTTGGCGTTGAGCGGACCAGGGGTCACATACGGGCAACCACGATCCCGGTGGCCCGTCGGCCATCGAGTTCCCGGAGGACGTCCGGGACATCATCGAGCGGCACGACCCTGGGCTCACCGATCAATCGATAGCGTCCGTCAGCGGCAGCCTGGAGTGTCTGGCTCATCAGACTGCGTCCCAGGGCTGAATCGGTGGTCATGACGTCACCAAGATCGACTCCGATCGCGGTGCGGTTGGCAATGAGTAGCCGGTTGGCGCCGAAGCGGGGGATGTCGCCCGACGCGAACCCTAGGATGAGGTGTCGTCCCCAGGGCGCGAGGGCCTTGAGTGCCGTCAGGGCGCCTTCTCCACCGACCGGATCGACTACCAAGTCGAACCCTTCAGACCAACCGACCCGGAGAGCCTCGTCCAGGGGCCGCTCTGCGCTGTTGAGGACATCGAGATCGCGCTCTCGCAATAGGTCGAGGCGCTCGGAGCTCGTCCCGACGGCAAGCACCTTGGCACCATGCGCAGCGAGGATGTCGACAGCCGCATTCCCAAGAGCACCGGTCGCGCCCAGGACCAGCGCACGTTCGTCGCGCGTGATAGTCGTCCGGTGGGTCAGTGCGAAGTGCATCGTGACCCATGCCTCCAACATCCCGGCCGCAGTGACGTCGCTGACAGAGTCTGGAACAGACGCCAACTGTGCGGCATCCACACAGATCCGCGTCGCCAGACAGCCACCGGACAAGCGCGTCACCGCAACCCGTTGGCCGATCTGCCAACCCTCGACACTCTCGCCGAGGGCGACCACTATCCCGACACCGGTCGTCCCAGGCACGAACGGCAGCGGTGGCGTCATCTGATAGGCGCCCTTGAGCAGGATCGTGTTGACGTAGCTGACCACCGCCGAGCGCATCTCAAGCACGACCTCCCCGGTCTGGGGCGGCTGGTCCTCGCCGGTGCTCACGACGACGTCGTCCAGGCTGCCCAACCGGTGAGTGAGGACTCTCTTCATCCGGAGGTCGCCGTTCTCGCTATCGGTGCCCGTTCGCCCCGGACGCCGTTGCGGTCGTAGGTCGAGGCGCCGATCGGACGCAACCTGAGATCGCTCTTGCGGATCTTCTCAGTCGGCGTCTTCGGAAGCGCGTCGACGACCTCCACGTAACGAGGCAGCATGAACGCAGCCATCCTGGGACGAAGGAACTCGATGAGCTCTTGCGGATCTATCTCGGAGGCCGGCCGCGGCACTACGAAGACCTTGATCTCGTCCTCGCTGTCATCTGCCGGGACTGCGACGGCAGCACTCTCCAGGACCGCCGGATGCGCGTTGACATCGGCCTCGACCTCAGCCGAGGACACGTTCTCCCCGCGCCGCCGGATCGCATCCTTGATGCGATCGACGAAGTAGTAGTTGCCGTCGTCATCACACACAAAGCCGTCACCAGTGTGCAGCCACTGGTTGCGCCAGGCACGCGCGGTCGCTTCAGGCTTGTTCCAATATCCTGCCATCAAGGTCCAGGGCTGATCTGAGCGCAGCACCAACTCCCCCAGCTGACCTCGTGGGACCTCCCGGTCCCACTCATCGATGACGCGCGCTTCGAAACCGTCCCGAACGCGGCCACAACTGGTGCCGTTGGCCAGGCGGTAACCGTCACTGAGAATGCAGCAGGAAGTCTCGGTCATGTTGAAGGTGGTGCGAGCTCGTAGCCCGAACCTCGCCTCGAATGCCGCCACGTCGTCGGGTAGCGGCAGCATCATCGCGTCACGCAATGGCGACCGCGCGTCGTCCGGACTCTCCGGGAGACCGAGGAGAAAATTCACCATGGCACCGACGAGAATGGTCGTAGTGGCCTGATGTCTGGCGACGTCGGACCAGAACGACGTCGTGTCGAACCTGCTCCTGATGACGACACGGCCCGCCACGCACGCCATCGCGAGCAGTGGCCCCTTTCCGCTCATATGGAACATCGGGAACGGACAGTAGAACGCATCGGCGTCGTCGAAGTGCTCAGGCGGCACGATGCCCGTCGCGGTCAGGTAGGCCTGCGCCCAAGTGACCATCACGCCCTTGGAAGGACCGGTCGTGCCGGAGGTATAGAGGATCGCGGCGATGTCGTGGCCCTGCGGCATCTCGTCCGGACGATCTATCGGGTCCTGCGCCAGGAAGGTCTCCATCCCCATCACCTCGACGCCAGTCAGAGTGTCCGGCACATAGTCGCCCACCACGACCACGGTCCTGATCCTCGGCACCTGCGGAAGTACCTCTGCAAGCATCTCGAGATACTCGGCGGCGACGATCGCGATCGCAGCCAGGGAGTCGTCGAGCGTGTAGGCGAGCATGCGACCTCGGTAGCCGGTGTTGATCGGCACCTCGATCGCCCGGAGCAGGCTCGCCCCGATCCACGTACCGATCGACGGGGGACCGGGCGGGAGCATCGTCAATACCGTGTCGCCGACGTTGACGCCTGTGCCTCTGAGAGCTCCCGCCCATCTGCGTCCCAGCAACTCGACCTCGCCGTAGGTCAGGACGGCCCCGTTCTCGCAAGACACGATGTATGGCCTATCCGGCGCCTCGTCCGCCCGTTCGGCGATGATGGCCGGCAGGCTCCGGAACTCGATGGCTGCCAATGTCGCCCCTTCCACACTCGTTGTTGGCGATAACGTCAACGTTTCCTGCTCTGACAACTCCAAGGCACCGACCGCTGGATCAACTAGGCTCGATCACCGCCAGCTGCTGGCGCGCCCTCACCGGCGCGCCACCAGCGACATCCACCGAGACCACCACGCCGTCGCACGGCGCCAGGAAGGTGTTCTCCATCTTCATGGCCTCCACCGTGACCACCGGGTCCCCTGTCCGGACCACTGCTCCGACTTCGACATGGAGCTCGATGACGGTCGCAGTCATCGAGCTCGCGACCACGCCGATCTGCTGCGCACCCTCCGAGTCTCCGGGTCGAAGAACAGCCTCGCGGGGCTGACGTCGCACAGCCAAGTCCCTATGCTCGGGAGGCGACGCCACAAGGAGCCGCCGACCGCCCAGCGCGACATAGCCCGGAGGGAGCAGGACCGGCCCGCTGCCGCCCCGATCGGTCAAGCTCGGCTCGATGAACCCCTCGAACCAGTCCGTCGAGATCCGCGCGGCCACGAACTCGTCATGGGAGAGCACCGCGCGAAGCGCCGGGACGGTCGTGGGCACGCCAGCGATCTCGATCTCGTCCAGGACCGCAAGCGCCGAGCGGATCGCCCCAGGCCGGTCGGCCGCCCACACGATCAGCTTGCCGAGCAGACTGTCGAATCCCGTGCCGACATAGTCCCCCGAACGGTAGCCGGAGTCGAAGCGCACCCCCACCCGATGAGGAACCTCCAGCCGCTCCAGCCGACCCGTGTGGGGAGCGAATCCCGCACCGGGATCCTCAGCATTGATGCGAAGCTCCAAGGCGTGCCCGCGCGGCCATGGGTCGTCGGGGACTGACAGCCGATGGCCTGATGCGATACGTAGTTGCTCGACCACGATGTCGACGCCTGTCACGACTTCGGTGATCGGGTGCTCGACCTGCAGGCGGGCGTTCACCTCGAGGAAGTAGTGGGCATCGCTGTCGACCAGGAACTCCACGGTTCCCGCCCCGACGTACCCACACTCGGTGAACAGCTTCTTCGCGGAGACCGCCAGAGCCGCCCGAACGCCCGGGTCAAGATTCGGCGCGGGAGCCTCTTCTACCAGCTTCTGGTGGCGACGCTGGACCGAGCAGTCCCGGTCCCCCAGCGCACGCACGTTTCCGTGACTGTCGGCGAGCACTTGGACCTCGACGTGCCGCGCAGAAGTCACGAACCGCTCGACGAAGACGGTGTCGTTCCCGAATGCCTTCGCCGCCTCACGTCCCGCGGCCTCGAGGTGCCTTGCCACATCGGCAGCTCCATGGGCGACCCGCAGTCCACGACCGCCACCACCGTGCGCCGCCTTCAGGATCACCGGCCAGCCGAAGCGCTCACCGAACGCGACGACCTCCGATGCCTCGCCGATCGACTGGTCAGTCCCCGGAACGATTGGAACCTCGGCACGATCGGCGACCTTCCTTGCGGCGATCTTGTCGCCCATCATCGAGATCACCTCGGCACCGGGGCCGACCCAGACCAGCCCCGCCTCGGCGACGGCCGCCGCGAACTGCGCGCTCTCCGCGAGGAAGCCGTAGCCTGGGTGGATCGCGTCGGCACCCGAACCCCTGGCGGCGGCTAGAAGCGCATCCGCGTCCCGATAGCCCCGTGGGCCGTCCAACTCCACTGCCTCATCGGCAAGCGAGACGTGGAGCGCTCCGGCTTCGGCAGGCGTGTGTACTGCTACCGATCTGATGCCACAGGTCCGGCAAGCTTGGGCGATCCGCGCCGCGATCTCCCCGCGGTTGGCGATCAGCACCTTCTTCATTACTCGCTCCTCAGATGCGCCCAAGGGGCGGCTACCACCGGGTCAGACCGGTGAGATCGGATGTGCCTTCGCGGGCCCATGGGCCACACGGCGAGCCGGCAACCGTTCGAACGCCTCGATGAGCAGGAGTCGAGTCGACTCGGGCGGGATCGTGTCGTCGACACCGAACCCTTGGGCAGCCGCCAACGGAGAGATGTGCCGCCGAAACTCGTCCGCGAGCTCCTCTCTACGGGCCTGAGCGTCAGGCGCGGCAGCGATCTCTCGCCGGAATGCGATATCGAGGACCGACTCGACCGCAGTCGCCGCAATCTCCGCGGTCGGCCAGGCCACCGCCACGTCGGCGGAGAAGCTACGGCCGCCGCACATCGCGATGTAGCCGGCGCCGAAGCCCTTGCGCATGACGACGCTGCATCGAGGCACGGTGGCCTGACCCAGCTCGAAGAGCATCCGACCGCTCCTGCGGGCCAGGGCGCTTTCCTCGGCATCTCGACCACCGAGAAAGCCCGGGACGTCGATGAGGTAGACCAGCGGAAGACCGAACGCGTCGCATACCGAGATGAAGTGCGCCGCCTTCTCGCATGCAGCACTGTCCAACGCGCCACTGAGGTGCAACGGCTGGTTGGCGATCACTCCCGCCGGACGGCCGCCGAGACGAACGAAGGCGGTCACAACGTTCGGGGCATTGGTCGGACGGATCTCGAACACACTGTCACGATCGGCGATGGCCTCGACCACCTCGATGACGTCGTACGAGCGCCTGGGGTTCGCCGGGACGATGGACCCCACCCGGTCGGCTTGGTCACTGGGGTCGGCCAGATGTGCCCTGACGGTGGGCTGCTGACAGTTCGATGGGAGGTACGACAGATAGAGGCGCACGGCGTCACATGCCTCGAGCTCGGAGTCGACCGCGAGATGGCAGACGCCTCGCGCAGCTTGGATCTCAGCGCCGCCCAGGTCTTCCTTGGAGATGTCCTCGCCGGTCGCGGTCTTGACCAGGGCCGGCCCTGCGATCCCCATGGAGGAGATGCCACGAACCATCACCACGAAGTCCGACAAGGCCGCGAAGTTGGTCGGTCCACCGAAGTTGGGACCGAGCATCGCCGATACCATCGGCACCCAGCCAGACAGTTCGACCATGCGCTCGAACAACCCGAAGCCCCAGGCGAAATGCCAGGAGTCCAAGCCCTCCTGAAGCCGATGTCCGCCGCCGTCGAGCAACATGACCAGCGGGCAGCCCTCACGCAGCGCGTGCTCGACCAGCCGGAACATCTTCAACCCACCAGCGGCGCCGTTGCTGCCACCGGCCACCGTGAAGTCGAAGGACGCCAAGGCGACCGGCCGGCCGTCAACCCGCGCCCGGCCGGTGACGACGCCGTCCGCAGGAGCATCCAGGTCGGTGGAATAGCTGGTGTCCCGCGTGGGCGCGACCAGGGCCCCAAACTCCCGGAAGGAACCCTCGTCCACCAGCAAGTCGATACGTTCTCGTGCGGTGAGCTTGCCTCGGGCGTGCTGCTTGTGTACCGCCTCGGTCCGCGCGGCATCAAGCGTTGCCGATCGCGCCGCCTCGATCACGGCCGCCTGGCCTGTGATCCCACCGCTCTGCTCCACTCACGACTCCTTCGACAACCTCGGCGAGTTCGGTGTTGACGCTAACGTCAACACCTGTCAGAGTCAAGTTGCCGCTCACACAGCCATGAGGAGACACACCGAAATGCCAGAGCATCCGAGCGCCCCTGGATCTGCTCTCCAACAGCCAGTCCTCAGCGAACAGCGCGGGGCCGTCCGGCTGGTAACGCTCAATCGCCCGACCGTCCTGAACGCGGTGAACGGCGCTCTCGCGGACGGACTTGCCGCGGCGCTCCAAGACGCCGACAGCGACCCCGCGACCCGCGCGGTGGTGATCACCGGCGCCGGCAGGGCCTTCTGCGCAGGAGCCGACCTGAAGGCGGTCGGACGTGGTGAGCGCATCGTGGCGGCTGCCCACCCCGAGTGGGACTTTGCCGGGATGGTCCGCCAGCCACTCAGCGTCCCGTTGATCGCGGCGGTCAACGGTGACGCCTTCGGCGGGGGGCTCGAGCTCGTCCTCGCCTGCGATCTGGCGATTGCCGAGGAGCAGGTCCGACTCGGCCTCCCCGAAGTCCATCACGGCCTGTTCCCCGGCTCGGGTGGTCCGATCCGACTACCCGTTCAGGTACCACCCAAGATCGCCGCGGAGCTAGCCCTGACCGGGGACCCCGTGACAGCCGAGATCGCGCTGCGCTGGGGCCTGATCAACTCCCTCGCTCCTACTGGGGAGGCGGTCGAAGCCGCGATGGCGCTTGCCGCGCGAGTGACCAGACATCCGCCCGGCGGCACCCGGGCGTCCAAGCGCATGCTCCGGCGGGCTGTGGCCGAATACTCGGACTGGTACGACGAGGTGTGGCGGCACAACCGCGACGAGATCGGTCGGGTCCTCGCCTCCGCGGACGCGCGTGCGGGCCTCGAAGCCTTCAAGCGGCGAGGCACTCGATGACATGCCGTCTCGCCGACCGCTCGCCGGAGTCCTCAGTCCAGCCAGGTGACCACCTCGCCGAGTTCCGCCCGCTCGGTCCGCAAGCCGTTCGCGGCGTGGTCCGGATCGGCGTATCCGAACGCGACGCCACACACCACAGCGCGGGATGGGCTGATGCCGCAAAACTCACGGAGGGGACCGGAGGTCTGCGCGAGCGCGCCTTGGGCGATCGAATCGATCCCTAGGGACCGCAACGCCAACATCAGAGTCGCGACGTACCCGCCTGCATCGACGGCGCCGTACGCGCCCATGTCGCGCGCAATGTGGACGATGGCCACATGCGGCGCACCGAAGAATCTGAAGTTCTCGTCCAGCTGCCGCGAACGCGCCGCGTGGTCCTCCCGAGCGATGCCCAACACGCCGTACAACGCGAATCCCGTCGCCCGACGTCTCGCCATCGCTACCTCGTCATAGCGACGCGGCAGCTCAAGATCAGGCTCACCGTCGCGCTTGACGGCCAGCAGCAGCTCTGACAAAGGACCGACCCTGCCCGGCCCCACGAGGTGGACCTGCCACGGTTGGGTGTTGCTCCACGAGGCCGTGCGCTGCGCCAGCCGCAGCGCCTCGCGGACCAACTCGGCAGATATCGGCGTGTCGAGGAAAGCACGACAGCTGTAGCGCTGATGGAGCAGTTCCTCCAGGAGACCGCTGGGTGCAGTCACTTCTCCGGACCTGCGATCACATCGTCCTCGGCCCAGCGAGCGAGGTCAGCCGCGGCGACACCCAGTCGCGACAGCACAAGATAGGTGTGCTCGCCGATCTGAGGCGGCGCCGCTCCCGCGCGTAGCGGGGTGCGCGACAGGCGCGGCGCCGGCGCCGGCACCAGGACTCGGCCCGACTCCTGGTAGGCGTCACGCCCGCGGGCGTGCACATCGTGGGCCGCCTCATCGAAGGAGAGCACCGGGGTCAGACAGGCGTCCCTCCCTTCGGCACGCTCGAGCCAGTCGGCGAGATCCCGGGAGGCGAAGGTCTCGGCGAACCGCTGACGGATCTGCGGCCAGCGAGATCGATCACTCTGCCAGGCGGCTTCATCCGGATCGAGCTCCAGGACCGCGAGAAGCTCGGAGTAGAACCGCGGTTCGATCGCACCCACCGCGAGATAGCGGTCGTCACGGGTCCGGTAGCACGCGTAGTAGGGCGCCCCGCCGTCGATATCGTTGCCGCCGCGCGTCGGGCTCCATCGTCCGGCCTGGACCAACCCGTGAAACGTCGAGGCCAGCAGCGCCACCCCGTCGACCATCGCGGCATCGACCACCTGACCTTGACCTGTTCGTTCCTGCTCGCGGAGAGCGGCGAGCACCCCGACCAGGAGAAGCATCGCTCCGCCGCCATAGTCGCCGACCAGGTTGAGTGGCGGTACCGGCGCCGAGCCCGCCGGGCCGATGGCGTCCAAGACCCCGGTAACCGAGATGTAGTTGATGTCGTGTCCGGCTCGCGGGGATCTGGGCCCTGTCTGTCCCCATCCCGTCGCGCGGCCATAGACCAAGCCCGGGTTGACATGCCGGCAGTCGTCAGGACCCAGCCCGAGCCGCTCCATCACGCCCGGGCGGAATCCCTCGATCAGCACGTCAGCGCTCGCCAGCAACTGCAAGACCAGCGAGCGACCAGCCTCGGTCTTGGCGTCGATGACCACAGACTCACGACCTCGGACCAGGGCGTAGTCGGCAGGCAGTGCGGTGGTCAGGGCCACCGGGCGCTCGACCCGGACCACTCGTGCGCCAAGGTCGGCGAGCACCATCGCAGCCAACGGCCCAGGACCGATCCCGGCCATCTCCACCACCACGACTCCGTGCAGCGGGCCGCCACCACTGCTCGTGTCGGGCCCGGTCACAAGACACCGTCCGCCACTGCGTCGGCCTTCCGCGCCGCCGTGTCCTTGAGCGGCAAGGACCACAGCCCGGTGCCACTGACGCAGTGCCCCCCGTCGGCATCGATCACGTCGAAGGCGACGAAGACGACACGTCGGCCGGCTCGCACCACCCTGGCAGTTCCATACAGCGGGCTTGCGCCGCACGGGCGAAGGTAGTTGACCGTCAGATTGGCCGTGCTCGCGGGCGCATCGACACCAGCGCGGGTCGTGGACACGGCGCCGCCCAATTGGTCGACGAAGTAGGCGAGCCATCCACCGTTCAGTGAGCCGTCCGAATTCCGGGAGTATTCGGGCGGCCGGAACCAGGCGGACACCTCATCGCGCTCGACTCGGTCGCAGGTGATGCCGTGACGCGCGAGCGCCGGCAAGTCGCTCAGCCATGCACGCAGGGCGGCGCTCTCCACGTCCCCTTCCACGGGACTCACGATCCCCCTTCTTGTGCACGTGCGCGGAGCTCGCCCTTGAGGAGCTTGCCGGCGGAGTTCACCGGGAGCGCATCGAGGAAGACATAGCTGCGGGGCTTCTTGTAGCCGGCTAGAGCCGATGCGCACAGCGCGGTGAGCTCGTCGGGGTCGACCCGTACGCCGGGCCGCGTCACCACATAGGCCCGGACCGTCTCGCCCCACTTCTCGTCGGGGACACCGATGACCGCCACCTGTGCCACGCCAGGGTGACCGGTGAGAACCTCCTCGATCTCGGTGGGGAAGATGTTCACTCCGCCCGAGATGATCATGTCCTTGGCCCGATCGACCACGTAGAGATAGCCTTCGTCGTCCAGATATCCCATATCCGCACTGGTCATCCAGTCATCGCGAAAGGCCGCCGCGGTCGCCTCGGGGTCGTCGAGATACACCGCGCCAAGTCCGGCCCCGCGCTTGTAGATGATCCCGATCTCACCGGTCGGAACCTCATTGCCGCTCGGATCCAGGATCTTGATCTCGTTGCCGGCGAACGGGAGCCCGACCGATCGGACTTTGCGAAGCTGGTCCTGCGGCTTGAGCACCGTGTAGAACCCCGCCTCCGTCGCACCGTAGTACTCGTACAGCTCGGCCTGGGAGAAGTAGGAGAGCAAGTCCTCCTTGGTCCTGGTCAACAGGGGCGCGGCCGCCGAGACCAGACCGCGCATCGAGCTGACGTCGTACCGGTCCTTGTCCGGCACCTCCAGGAGCATCGTGTACAACGTCGGCGCCATCGCCGTTCTAGTGACCTTCTCGGTCTGCACCAGCTCGAGGAATCCGCGCGGCTCGAAGGCCCGCTGCATCACCACCGTCCCGCCGACCATGAGCTGTTGCAGGCCCCACATGAAGCCGAGACCGTGATAGAAGGGCCCAGCAATCAGTGTCACGTCTCGGTCAAGGATGCCGAATTCGACGGTCATGTCGTACCAGAGCTGCCGGGCAATCCGTTGAGGCACCTCGCAGGCTTTGGGACTGCCGGTGCTACCGCCGGTGAAGGCAAGGTGATAGGTATCCCATTCCCGCGCTTGGAGATAGTCCCTGTCGACTCGGGAATCAGCCAGGACGTCGTCGTAACCGCCGCAGTCCACCGACGGATCGCCCACGATGAAGATCAGATCCTCTGCGATCAGCACCGGGTCGATATTGGCCGCCGCGAACACGTCCACCAGATCGGCGTCGACGAAGGCCGCCTTGGCCCGACTGTGCCGTAGCGCGGAAGCGATCTCTCTCGCCACGAATCGATAGCTGATGGGGACGGTGGTGGCGCCCAAGCCGGCCAGGGCATAGATGATCTCGACGTACTCGGCTCGATTCTGGAGGACCACCGCGACCTTGTCACCGCGACCGATTCCACGGTCCCTCAGCGCATTGGCGACCCGTGCGGTGCGTTCGCTGACCTGAGCCCAGGTCAACCGAACGTCACCTTCGACGACCGCGAGCCTGTCCCGCCGAGTATGTAGATCTGCGTGCCGGTGCGGGATCGGACCGATCACCAGATCGGCCCGGTAATACCTCCTGCTGTCCATCTAGGTCCTCATTGTCTCTGATCCGGCCGATTGCGCATCGAAAGGTGGCTAGGTGTTCACTGCGCCGCGAACTCGAACCGCCAGGAACCACGCTACGAGATCGCACGCGACGGGAATCGCCGTACGCCGCGCGGCCGCAGCAGGCCCCACGATCGCCTGAGCAGCCTGGCCGGACCCTTGACCCGTCGTAGCCATGACCTGTTATTCCGCGAGGCAGGGACGCAACACATGCTGCACAGCCGGCGGCGGCCGTCACACGACTCCGCGTACAGCAACTGTAGAGTCTGTTGACGGTCTTGTCAACGGGCTGGTTCTTGCGTAGTTTGTGGACCCAGCGGCGCCAGGCCAATCAGCCCGGACACAGGCCGCTCCCGCCGGCTGCCAGCCGCCGTCATGACCGTACTGGTCGCTCCGCGGGATCACCGCCCTACCGATGAGGAGAGCTCTCTGATGTGGAGTTTCAGCACCGACGCCGAGTTCGAGAAGGAACTGGAATGGATCGACGCCTTCGTCCGCGAGCGGATACAGCCCTTGGACTTCGTGCTCGGCAGTCAGTGGAACATCCATGACCCCGAGTTCGTGCGCTTGGTGCGTCCTCTACAGGCCGAGGTGAAGGAGCGCGGCCTTTGGGCCTGCCATCTGGGTCCCGAACTCGGCGGACCTGGATATGGACAGGTCAAGCTGGCTTTGATGAACGAGAAGTTCGGGACGGCACGCTTCGGCCCGATCACGTTCGGCGCTCAAGCACCCGACAGCGGAAACGCCGAGATTTTGGCGCATTTCGGCACTGACGACCAGAAGCGCCGCTATCTTGAGCCCCTGCTCGCCAACGAGATCGTCTCCTGCTTCTCGATGACCGAGCCGCACGGCGGCGCCGACCCACTCGCCTTTCGGACCACAGCCGTGCTGGACGGCGACGAGTGGGTCGTCAACGGTGAGAAGTGGTTCGCCTCGGAGGCCGAGGTCGCGGCGTTCTTCATCATGATGGTCGTCACTGATCCCGAGGCGTCCGACCCCTACAGGCGGGCCTCGATGCTCATCGTCGACGCCGGCACTCCCGGCATGGAGGTCGTCGGCAACTACGGGCTCTACGGCGAGCCCGAAGACACCCATGCACATCTGCGTCTGACCGACCTGCGGGTCCCCCGATCTGCGATGCTCGGCGAACCCGGCCAGGCCTTCGCCATCGCCCAGACCCGACTGGGCGGTGGTCGCCTCCATCACGCGATGCGCACCCTGGCTCAGGCCGAACGCGCCCTCCACATGATGTGCGAGCGAGCGTTGTCCCGCACCAGCCGCGGCGAGTCCCTTGCGGCCAAGCAGATGGTGCAGGAGAAGATCGCCGACAGTTGGGTCCAACTTCGCCAGTTCCGACTGCTGGTCCTGGAAACCGCATGGCTGGCCGACCAGGGCAAGGACTGGCGGGCGTTGCGTAGGAACGTCTCGGCGGTGAAGATGACGATGCCGCAAGTACTTCACGACATCGCCTCACGCGCGCTTCAGCTTCACGGCTCACTCGGGATCACCCACGACATGCCGTTCGCCGAGTGGGTGATCAATTCCTTCCACGTCGGGCTGGCGGACGGCCCCACCGAGGTGCACAAGCTGGTGGTGGCCCGCGAAGTGCTCAAGGAGCACACTCCCTATCAGGGCGACCTACCGCCTTACACACGCCGCGAGCAGGCTGCCGAGGCCATGCGGAGATACGGACACTCCTGACCCACGCGTACCGCGGGCTCGACGTCGACGCCGAGACCCTCGCGCGGTCGAAGTGTTGACACGCGCAAGAACTTGACACGCCGGCCGCGGCCAACACCGATGGCACGGTCTCCGACCGGTCACTCCGAGGTCGTGCGAGGCTTTCGGATGCTATCGCGATCCAGGTACTGGTAGATCGCGTCGCTGGAAGACCGTTGCTGCGGGACCCAGTCGCCGTGGAACGGAATCTGGGGCTCGCGGTGAACCCGCACGCTCTCGATGATCACGGTTCGGTGTGCGATACGCCATTCGCCGTCCCGCTTCTCGATCCGATCGGCATAGCGACAGCCGACCGTCAAATAGCGCGACGCATCGTCATCGATCCCGTCGTCGTACATCTGGCGAGTCTCGTCAGCCCCGGGCCCCAGCTGCTGCAGCCCGAGGCAGTAGGTCTCGGCGAATGCGACGTCTCCGGCGACCTCGATCAGGCAATTTCCGATGAAGTGCATGCTCTGATCGATGTGCTCATGCCGACGCTCCACCCAAGTGACGAACTCGTCCCTGGATCCCTTGAAGCTGCCGTGGTCGTCGTACGCATCCTCGAAGTAGGTCGACCGAAGCATCTCGTAGTCCTTGCGGTCGACAGCATGGCAGTACCGCAACAGAAGCTCGCGGATTGCCTCCTTCTCGATCAGGTCCTTGACGAGCGGATGGATGTGATCGTTCCCCATTGCTATCCCAGCCCTTATTCATGATTGATTCTGCTGATCCGACCCCGACGCGACGATCAATTGCCCCCATCGGTGGCTCGCTTGCGCGGCCATGCCAACTGGAGCGAGACCCAGATAGAATGTCTAGTCAACCACCAAGCTCTGACGCAGAGCTGCGCGATCGACAGCCAAGCCTCCGATGAACACGTCGGAGATCTTCCGGGTGTTCGACATCTCTACCAGCGGGTCTTCATCCAATACGAGAAGATCGGCTCGCATGCCGGGCGCTATTGTCCCTCTATCGGAGAGACCGAGCATCGTGGCCGGTGTGCTCGTGGCAGATCGGATGACCTCGAGAGGGCCCATGCCCGACTCCCACATCACCTGCATCTCCCTATGCTCGGAGAATCCCGGAACCTGCGTAAGGGTTCCGGTGTCGGCCGACATCACGACTTGCACGCCACCATCCTTGTACTTGCGCAACCCCGATTCCAGAAGACGGAATTTCTCGAGAGCGAACACGGACCTCACGCCTGCCGGCGCGGAGCCGCCAGACAGGGACTCCAACTGGCGTCGCATGTCGAGCAAGGCGCTCGTCGAGGTCGTCTCGGCCAGCGCCGGGTCGTCGAGCCAGTCGTAGCCGAAGGCGATAGCTCGTTGGACGGCTATCGAGGTGAAGGCAAAAGTCTGCTGGGCCACAAGGAGGTCGATGAGCTCGTCATCGGTCCCGGGCTCGCGAGCCATATGAGCAATGGCGTCGACACCGGCTTTCACCACGGCTTTCGCGTCATCTAGGTGGTAGACGTGCGCGACCGCCTTGAGACCATGAGCGTGCGCGGCCGCGATAATGGCCTCGCAGGTCTCGGGGGACAGCTTCTCCTTCGTCCCGTCTCGGTCGTCCACCCACAGCTTGATCGCGTCCGGGCCCTTCGCGGCCAGCTCAGCGACGATGCGCTCGCCGTCTTCCGGCGTCGCGGCCTCGCGTACGACGTCGGAAGCGAAGAACGGGCCACCGTTCCCCTCACCCGGCGTGGGCGCGGTGATCCCAACTCCGGCAGTCAGAAGGAGCGGCAGGCGAGGATCCAAGCGTCCGGCACGCTGTTCTTCGCGCAGGGCCAGTTCGACATCCTGTCGGTCCGTTCCGAGCGACAGAATGACGCCCACTCCGTAGTAGCTGAGCTGCTGGAGATGGTGCAGCACATGGCCGTAGGAGAAATTCTCCTTGGCCGTGTAGGCGCCTTTGATGTAGCCGAGGTGGCCGTGGGCACTCACGATGGCAGGCATGATCGTCTTGCCGGACATGTCCACCCGATCAGCGCCCGAGTGCGACGGCACCTCGTCCCCAGCCGTGACCTCGGCGATCGTGTCGCCGATCACCAGGATCGCGCCGCGGTCGATCACCGTCGACCCATCCCCCACGATGATCTGCGCACCCTCGAGGCAAAGCGGCGGCACGTCGGATGTCGAATGATGCATGTTGGCTCCTTCGCAAGGACGAGAGCAACTGGTCGTGCTCCCGGACAGGTCTTCAGTGTCCGAGCCCGGACGGCTCGCCGGTGCGTGCCTCCTCCGCGCGATAGTGCTCCGCCATCTCGATGAGCGCCTCCGACAGCGGGAACTTCGGCACGAAGCTGAACTCCGCGCGCGCTCGACTCGCGTCCATCACCGGAGGCGCGGGCGCCGGGACTCGTCCCAGGGTGATCCGCGCGTCGGGAGCGACTCCTCGTGCTACTTCCAGGATCTCCGCACCCGAGTAGTCCCGAAGCACCGGAGTGTTGTAGACGTCATGGCCGAAACGCGTCGGGCTGAGCAGCGCCTCCACGAAGAAGGCGGCCATGTCTCGGTTGTAGATGAGCTGCGACCTGATCGGGTCGAAGCATGGAATCTCCGCGCTGCCTGTGGTGACCAGGTCGCGGATCGCGGCGTTGAACGCGCCCGCCGCTCCGCTGAACCGTCCGATGCCATAGGCCACCGGGGGGCGGACCGCGACGATGTCGAGCCCGAGGTCGTCTCGGAAGGTCCGTGCCATGATCTCGCAGGCGAGCTTGGAAACTCCATAGGGGTGATCCGGCGAGTAGCCGACCCCCTCGGGCACGGGAGTCCCGTCATAGTCTGGCGGGGTGCCGTTGACCGACACCGTGCTCGCCCAGACCACGCGTTCGAGGTCGAGCGCGTGGGCGATCTCGAAGATGTAGGACGTGCCGAGGGCGTTCCCACGGATCGCCGCGATCGGCCGACGGGCCGACGAGTCCGTGATGACAGCAGCGAGGTGGAGGATACGGTCGATGCGGTGGGTCTTCACCACACGTAGCAGATTCTCGAAGTCGAGGACATCGCCTTGGACGACGGGCACCTCTGTGCCGATCAGGCGCAGATTGTCCGCAGAAGGCCGCAGGTCATAGACCACTGGATCGTGACCAGCGGCGACCAGCTGTCGGGTCGCGGGCCACCCCAGGAGCCCTGACCCACCGGTGACGAGGATTCGTGACATTGCATTCCTATCGTTCGGCTAGCGCGGAAGCGCGCAACCAGACAATCCAGGCCACGCGCGCTGATGATCGTCAGTACGCTGTCCGGAGCAATTCAAGAACGGTCTCGGGCCCGGTCACCGCGACTGGGTTGGTCGCGAGCATGAAGTCATCGACCGCCGCCTCGGCGACCCCGGATAGGTCCTCAGCCCGGATGCCCCAGTCCCGCAGACGTGGCTTGATGCCGACCGACTCGACGAGGCTCCGCACCGCGTCCGCCGCGGTGGCTGCCGCCTCCTTGACCGACATACCGACGACGTCGACCCCCATGGCCTCGGCCACCAACGCCTGACGAGCGGCTGTCGCATCCAAGTTGTAGTCCATGACGACCGGCAGCATGATGGCCGAGCAGACGCCATGCGGCAGATCGCAGCGAGCGCCGAGCTGGTGGCCGATGGCGTGACTCATTCCCTGAGGGACATTGAAGAGCGCGTACGCCGACATCCACATCGCGACCTGGCACGCACCACGTGCGATGACGTCGGTGGGGTCCGATACCGCGCGCGGAAGCGCCTTCGCCATGATCTGGAGTCCGCGGGTGGCGAGCGCATCGCCGAGCGGATGAGGAGCGATGGAGCACAACGACTCCACCGCGTGGTCGATGGCGCGCATCCCAGTGCCGGCCCACAGCCAATCCGGAGTGTCCAAGGCGAGCTCTGGATCAAGGATGACGGCGCGTGGGGTCAACGAGGTGGACAGATAGGCGTCCTTCGCACGACGAATGCGGTCAGTGGCACCGAAGCCAGGGGTGAACTCGGCGGCCGACAAAGTCGTGGTGATCGCGATGTGGGGCATCATCTGCCCGACGATGGGCGGCCGCACAATGGCGCCGCCCTCATCCCGGACGTACCAGCCTTCGAAGTCCTTCTCTTCGCGTATCTCCTTGGCCAGGCAGAAGACCACAGCCTTGGCGAGATCCACCGGGCTGCCTCCACCCAAGCTGACCACGCAGTCGGCACCGACTGTTCGCGCCGCATCGGCAGCGGCCAGGGCGGTTGCCCTGGGAACGTGCTGGACGGACTCACTGAAAGTGCCGACTCGCCTGTCCCCGAGCAGCCGTTCGATGCGGCCGACATGCTCGGTCTTGTCGCGCAGACTGGGGGTCGTCACGACGAAGACACGCCGAGCACCGAGAGCATCCAGCTCTCCACTCAGCTTCTCGACACTGCCGGGTCCGAAGTGGACACGATCCATTCGCCAGAACTCGAACGATTCGCGGAAGGCGCCGCCATCGACCGGCTGCCCGAAGTAGCGACCGATGGTCTCCGACTCAGCCGATAGCATGCTTCCCGTCACCTCTCGCATCATCTCTGGAGTGAAGCTCTTCGCCAGGGCGTCTGGACCTCCCCTGGGTCGTCGGCCGAGCAGACCATGGCATCTCGCCACGCAGGATCTCCGGGCGGCACACGAAGGACGAAGGCTGTTCGAGCAGCAAGCCTAGAACGCCGTTGACGCCCTTGTCAACGACGTTCTAGGCGCGTACTCTCGACTGCCAAGGAGAACCGGCGCGCGTCACCGCGAACCTCATCTCGCCTGAGCACAGCGTCCTGCGCCAAGCCTGCAGCCGACCTCCCGTCGACAAGACAAGGAGAGTGTGAAAGGACATGGGGAGCGCGAACACGAACACCAGCCCCGACCGGGTGACATGAGGTCGACGTCGATCGTCGTCGCGGATCCCGCAGACACGCCGTGGCTCATGTCGTTGAAGACATGGATGGATCAGAACGACCTCGGAAAGGGCCCCCTTACCGACATACGTGTGCTCAAGGGTGGGACCCAGAACGTCCTGGTTCGGTTCCGCCGCGGGGAGCGCGAACTGGTGTTCCGCAGAGGCCCCCAGCATCTGCGGGCAGGGACGAACAAGCAATTCCTCCGCGAGATCCGGGTGCTCCGAGCGCTCGGTGGCACCCAGGTGCCGCATCCGACGCTGGTGGCGGCATGTGAGGATCCGACCGTGATGGACGACGGCGCCGTCTTCTATCTCATGGAGCCCCTGGAGGGATCGAGTCCAGCCACCGACATCCCCGATGCGATCCGCCACTCGCCGAGCGCAGCACGCCGCGTCGGGTTCGCGGCCATCGAAGCACTCAGCGCTTTGAGCACGCTGGATCCCGGGACGCTGGGACTCACGGACCTGGGCACCGTCGAGGGGTTCACCGAACGCCAGGTCTCTCGATGGCGAGCGATGCTGGACTCGCTCGATGCATTGGAAGGCTGGCCCGGGCCGCGGCTGGGCGACCTTGATGGTCTCGGCCGGTGGCTGGACCAGAACGCCCCGCGAACCGCCACGCCCGCGATCATGCACGGCGACTTCACCCTCGCCAATCTCATGGTCGACGCGAACGGCGAGGTGATCGGTGTCGTCGACTGGGAGATGTGCGCTGTCGGCAGCTCGCTCCTGGACCTCGGCTGGTTCCTCGTGACCTGGCCCGAGGCAGGACGTAGCGACCTCTTACAGACAGACCTCGGCACGTGCCAGGGCGTCGCCCGCGGGGCTGAGCTCACCGAGTACTACGCAAGACTCAGCGGGCAGCCGCTTGACGATCTCATGTGGTACCAGGTGCTTGCGTGCTTCAAGTTCGCCATCGTTCTCGAAAGCACTTACGCGCGGGCTTGCGCCGGGATGGCAGACATGCGAACCGGGGAGCGCCTGCACTCGATAGCCACGGGTCTGGTGACGCGCGGTCATTCGCTCATTCCATGAAACACGATCGAGGAGCATCATGAAAGCACGTTCAGACACACACGCCACAAGTCCCACGACTGTACGCATTCCGCTCCCGCTGGCCGATGCCACAGCGGTCGTCGCGTTCGCACAGCGCGCCGAAGCGCTCGGGTTCGACGGACTGACGGTCGGCGATCACTGGAGCCACGCCCGGTGGTACGGCAACGGCCGCGATCCTCGAATCGACCCTCTTGTGAGTCTGGGAGCGGCCGCGGCCGTCACCAGCAGCCTCGAGCTACAGACGTCTGTGCTCTGCGCCGCCCACCACCATCCAGCGGTGATCGCGCGCGCGTTCGCCACGCTTCAGGCCATGACAGCGGGCCGGGCCGTACTGGGTCTAGGAGCAGGATGGGACGAGAAGGAGCTGACCGGGTACGGCATGCCCACCCAGCGCCGCGTATCGCGGATGATCGAGTTCCTGCAGGCCGTGCGCGCCCTATGGGCCGGCCAACCGCACCATGGGGACTTCTACCAGATCCCCGATCCTCTGGACGGAGCATTGCAGGTCAACGAGCCGATTCCCGTCCTTCTGGCCGGCGGCGGACCACGCACGGTCCGTGCAGCCGCAGAGCACGCCGACCGGGTCAGCCTGATGGCGCCCTGGCTGGCCAAGGGCTACCTCGACTTCGAGGCCGCGGCAGACTTCGACGCCACGGCGCTGGAGCGACAGTTGGAGCCACTTCGTGCTACGGGCTGCGAGGTGGAAGGCTATCTTGTGGTCTCCATCGCCTCCGACACTGACGCGGCGTGGAGCCGGCTGGCCACCGGCACAGGGGTCGACGAAGCCAGACTGCGCCGGTCGATGATGTTCGTGGTCGGTGACGTCGCCGAGGTGTCCGATCGCCTGCAAGCGGACTTCATGGACCGCGGCATCCATCGGTTCGAGCTCCGTCAGCTGGAGGGCGAACTGGACGAACTGGCCGAGGTGGCGCATCGGCTACGCGAAGGCTAGCTCGGGTACCCCGGCCGGCCCCCGAGCCAACATCATGTTCGGTGACCGGTCCGTGGCACCGCAACGAGCCAGACACGGCCCGCGACTCGAGTCCCTCCGCTGGGCACCCCACTCCTCAACGGGGCTGATTCTGACTGCCGACAAGAGACAGGACAAGGGCATGAGAATGGCGACGGCTCTGGTGCAGACTGCGCCCGGAAATATGGAGTTCCAGGAGATCCCGCTGCCAGACTTGTCTCCTGGATCACTGCTCGTTCGAGTGGAGGCGAACGGACTATGCCACACGGACGTGGACCAGTTTGACGCTTCGGACTCGTTCACGGCCGACGACCCTCATCGCTTTCCCCGTATCCTCGGACACGAGATCGTCGGCGTCATCGAATCGATGGGAGATCCCACACCATTCCGCGAAGGTCTGGCGATCGGCGATCGAGTCGCCATCAACCCCTTCAACGGATGCGAATCCTGTCCGGCATGCCGTCGTGGGGATCGAATGGACTGCAGCGGCTGGCCTACCTTCAACAACGTCTATGGTGCTATTCCGACGACCTACGGTCCGGGTCTTTGGGGTGGCTATTCAACCCATGTGTACGTCGAACCACTCGGAATCGTCTATCCGTTCCCCGCGCGAGTCAGCGCGCTAGACGCATCACTTTGGAATCTTCTCGCCGGCGGCATTCAGTGGGGAGTGATGAATTCGGGCCTCCAGCTTGGAGCGAAGGTGGCGGTGCTCGGCTGCGGACAGCGCGGCCTAGCCGTCATCGCGGCGGTGAAGGCGGCTGGCGCCGGGGTGATCATGACCAGCGGCCTCGCACGCGACCGCCTCAAGCTCGACCTGGCCCGCGACTTCGGCGCGGACCTAGCCGTCGACATCGAACACGAGAGCCTCCTGGACGCGGCTCACGGCCTTGTGGGGCATGCCGGATTCGACGTCGTCATCGATACATCACCGGTGAGCTACCAGCCGATCCTGGATGCCATAGACCTGCTCCGGCCGGGGGGCACCCTGGTCACGGTCGGCTTGAAGACCCAACCTGTTCCGGACTTCCCGATCGACCGCGTCACGTTGAAGAACATCACGATCGTGGGATCGAAGGGGCAGACCCCCGACGCCTACAGTCGCGCTGCCGCACTCATCATCAGTGACGAGATTCCCCTCGGTCGTATGCGCACTCATGTCTTCGGATTCGACCAGCTGGAGCGGGCGATCTCGGTACTCAGAGGCGATGACCCGACCCAGAGCGCGATCAACATCGTCATCACTCCGACGTTCTCCGCCACCGACGGCGCGGAAGCACCTCAACCACGAGTTTGATCGGGGCGGATCGTGACGGCTGGAGGTTGTTGAAGGGCCGGTAAGTCTTCGTGGTGGTTGGTCTTACGTCCCTGCCTTGGAAGCGGTCGGCCCTTGGTAGAGCTCACGAATGCTCCTCTTCAAGACCTTGCCGCTTGCGTTCTTCGGCAGCGCCTCCGCGAAGCGGACCGCCTTCGGAACCTTGTACGGCGCCAGCAATGACCGGCAAAAGCCCTGTATCTCCTCAGGCGTCGTCTCGGCACCTGGTGTCCTCACCACGATAGCCGTCACTGCTTCGATCCATCGAGGATCCGGTACTCCGATCACAGCAACCTCGGCGACTCCGGCCATGCGATAGATGACCTCTTCCACCTCGCGGCTCGACACGTTCTCGCCACCGGAGTTGACCATGTCCTTCTTTCTATCGACGATCGTGAGGAAGCCGTCGTCGTCGAGCACGCCGAGATCTCCGCTGTGCAGCCAGCCTCCCCGAAACGCCTCCGCCGTCTTGGCGGGGTCGTTCCAGTAGCCGAGCATCGCTTGGGGACTGCGATGAACGATCTCCCCGACCGTGCCGGCGGGAACCGTCCTGCCCGCGCCGTCGACGATGCGCGTCTGCACATTGAGGGTGGGCCGGCCAGCAGATCCCAGCCGCCTGGCCGCGTCCTCCGGCTTCAGCACTGCGGCCAACGGGCCCATCTCCGTTTGACCGTAGAAGTTCCAGAGCCTGAGCCGCGGCAACTCCATCGCGAGCCGCTCCAGCACGGCCGCCGGCATCGCCGAGGCGCCGTAGTACCCCTTGCGAAGGGTCACCGGTCTGAGTCGGTCGAAGTCAGGATGATTGAGCAGATCGATCCATACGGTGGGTGGCGCGAACAGCTTCGTCGCACCCGTCCGTCGTACCTCCTCGAGCAGCCGACCTGGGTCCGCACCGGACAAGATCGAACTCGTTGCCCCCAGGTAGAGATCGGGCATCAGGAAGCAGTGCAACTGGGCGCAGTGATACAACGGAAGGGCATGTATCTCGATGTCGTCAGAAGACATCTCGCCCTCGATGATGCAGCTGGCGTACTGGGAGATGAGAGCCGCGTGGGTCAGCATGACTCCCTTCGGTCGCGACTCGGTGCCGCTGGTGTACATCAGCTGGGCAAGGTCGCCGGCCTGAGCCGGGCTCGGCGGCTCCTTGGCGCTCCCGTGCTCAATCCACTCGCCGACACTCGACCAGCCGGCAGGCAGAGTCCGGGACGCCCATGGCTCTCCCCCATGATCGATCGCGACACAGGTGGAGACGAGATCCGGATCGCGCTCACGAACCATAGCGACCGCTGCCGCCGCCGTGTCCAAGAGATCCCGCCCCGCGCACAGCGCGACCGCTCCACTGTCTTCCAGAATGTAGGCAACCTCTTGTTCACGCAGCATGAAGTTGAGGGGCACCGAGACAGCACCGATCCGGAAGAGCGCGAGGTCGAGCAGGATGACGTAGTACGAGTTGTATGCGTAGATCGCGACTCGCTCGCCGGGCCGGATCTCCTGCTCCAACATGGCGTTGGCGACTCGGTCTACGGCCGTGTCCAGCTCCGCAAAGGTGAACGTGACGCCGGCGTCCTCCAGCGCGACCTTGTCGGGAACTCGACCAGCGGTCCTGCGAAGGATGCCGCCAAGGTCGTTCCTTCGCACCATTGCCGGGTTGTCCGGTACCTGCTCGACTTCCGTTGCCACTCCGCGCCTACCTGTCGGCTCAGACGAGCGCCGACTCGGAGCCGGAGAGAAGCTGCGTGACCCTCCCACGGATAGCGTCCGCGTTCGGGATGACCGCGGCTTGGATGGCCCGATTCGTCGTGACCGGGGCATCCGGACCTGTGATGCGAATGGGCGGACGCGTGAGTCTCACTCCTCGCTCGACGACCGATGCGATGACCTCAGAGGCGATGCTGCAGTGCGGCCAGTCCTCCTGCACCACGACCAAGGCACCCGTGCTCGCGACCGACCTCACGATGTCGTCGACGGGGAGAGGGGAGAGCACACGCATATCCACGACCTCCGCGGAGATGCCGTCGCCAGCGAGCAGCTCGGCCGCGTCCAGGCATCGCCGAGCCATGAGTGAATGCGCGACCAGCGTGACGTCGGTGCCGGGCCGGACTACGGCCGCGTCGCGAAGCCTCACGGGCTCCGCATCCACGTCGACCGGCTCTCTCCGGTCATCCTCGAGCAGCATCGACTGCTCATAGACGAGAACGGGGTTCGGGTCCCGGATCGCGGCTCTGGTCAGCTCGTAGGCGTCCTTCGGGCTCGACGGTGCCACCACCTTGATCCCCGGAACGCCGGCGAACCATGCCTCGAACAACTGAGGGTGTGAGGTTTTCGATGCGATCCCGGACGCGGTTCGGACGGTCAGAGGAGCCGAGACCCTCCCGTCGGTGAACTTGTGCATCATCGCCGCCCAGTTCGCGAGCTCGTCGGCGATCATCGGGAGAAATTCGGCGAACATGATCTCGACCACGGGCCTCCACCCGCCGGTGGCAAGACCGAGCGCGACCCCGATCTGCGCTGCCTCGGCCATCGGGCAGTCTCGGACCCGCTCGGGACCGAACTCCTCCAACAGACCCACGTCCTGTCCTTTGAAGCCGCCATAGGCACCGATGTCCTCACCTAGGAAGACGACCTTGTCGTCGGCTCGTGCCTCCGCCTTCATTGCGGCATTGATTGCCTCTCGAAAGCTCAGTTCCTGAATCACTTCAGCCATCCATCCCTTGTCGTTGCGAACAAGCTCGTTGACGCCGCAAAATCGCGGCGCACGTCAATCGGCGCTGGCGAAGACCATGTGAGGCTGTGCATCCATCACACCTGCGGCGGGCGCGTCCAAGGCTTCCTTCCACGCGGTCGCGCACTCATTCCTCGCGCGATCGAGCGCTTCGGCAACGGCGTCGGCGAGTCCTGCTTCCCTCAGCCTGTTGGCGACCAGCTCGAGCGGATCGCGGTCACGCCATCGATCGACCTCGACGGCCGGGCGATACTCGGCGAGATCCAGCTCGATGTGGCCGTGGATCCTGTACGTCTTGGCGTCGATGAAGCTCGGTCCGCCACCGGCGCGGGCACGGGCCACAGCGGCCGTGACCGCCTCATGGACGAGCTCCACATCGTTCCCGTCGACCTCGGAGCCGGGCACTCCATAGCCCAGCGCACGCTCCGCGAAGGACGTGTTCCCGTTCACGGACTCGACGGACGCGGAGATCTGGAAGTTGTTGTTCTGGCAGACGAAGACGATCGGGAGCTTCCACAGCGCCGAGAAGTTCATGGCTGCGCCGAAGCTCGGCGTGTTCATGGTGCCGTCGCCGAAGGAGCAGACCACGACGTCGTCACGTCGCTCCATCTGCAGCGCCAGCGCCCGGCCTGTCGCCAAGGTGAGGTGCGGGCCGATGATTCCGTTGATCCATGTGACGACATTCAGCGCGGGGTTGCCGGTGTGTCCGGCCGCGTGTCCATGGCTCCATGACTCCTTGCGGCCCAAGAACGAGGCGTACACGCTTCGCAATGACTCGCCCCGCATGAAGTAGACGATCTCCGCGCCGCGGTACGCCGGCGCGATGACGTCAGTGTCCCGCAGCCCGTAGAAAGTGCCGATCTGCACAGCCTCTTCGCCATAGGCGGAGTGGAAGTAGACCTCGTCTTCCAGGTGAGAGTCGAACTCACGCAGCGTTGCCATGAGCTCGAACATCTCCGATAGCCGTTCGGTGCCTACTGCCATCATGCCTGTCCTTTCGATGTGGTTGCTGTCGAGACTCCCGCCGTTTCGGCGGCGAAGCCGGGAAGTATCAGGTCTCACGGTCACCGAGGGAGCGACGCGACCAGCCACTACTCCGATGAGGTGCCCAGATACGCAGCGACGACATGGTCAGACGACAGCACGTCCTCAGGAGTACCGCGCATCGTGACTCGAGAGTCCTCGATGACCACGACGCTCGTGGCACAGACCGTCGGGATCGTGAGGTTCTGCTCCACCAGCAGGATCGATGTCGACTCGGCGATCTCTGAGATCTTCTCCGCCAACTGCTCAACGATGATCGGGGCGAGGCCGTGGGACGGCTCATCGAGCATCAACACCGTGGGCTCGGACAGCAATGCCCTGGCGATCGCGAGCATCTGACGCTCGCCCCCGGAGAGTGTTCCGGCCAACTGGTCTCGTCTCTCGACGAGCTTTGGGAAGAGCGTGAACACACTGTCCAGACGCTCAGCCTCGGTGAGCGTGCTCCTCTTCGCCTCGATCGCGACCTTCAGGTTGTCAAGGACCGACATCGAGGGGAAGGACTGCTGGCCGTCGGGCACGAATGCCAGCCCGGCAGCAACCCGCTTGTTGGGGCTCATCTTCTCGATGTTCGCTCCAGCCAGCCTGACAGTGCCACCGAGGACGGGGAGGAGGCCCGCGATCGTCCCCAGCAACGTGGTCTTCCCGATCCCGTTCGCGCCGAGGACGGCGACCACCTCACCCGGCGCGACCTTGATGTCGATGCCACGCAGGATGATCCGTCTCCCATAGCCGGCAACCAGGTCATTGACTTCAAGCATGAGCACTCCTGCCCAGATAGGCGGCGAGCACGCGTTCGTCGCGTTGGATCTCCATGGGCGTCCCCTGCGCGATCACTCGGCCACCCTCGAGGACGACGACCCGGTCAACGGTGTTCATCAAGAACCGCATGTTGTGGTCCACGAGCAGCACCGCGGTCCCGGAGTCTCGGATACGACGGATGATTGCGCTCAGCAGATCGAGATCGGTTCCGGTCAATCCCGCACCCGGCTCGTCGAGCAGCACGACCTTGGGACCCGTCGCCAAGGCGATCGCGACGCCGAGCCGCCGCAACTCACCGAACGCGAGCTCGCCGGCGAGGACCGCGGCACGATGCCCGAGTTGGAGCCGGTCGATGATCTCCAGGACATCCACTTGCCCGCTGGCATGCAGGGCCGCGACTTCGATGTTCTGAAGGACTGTGAACTCAGGGATCACGGTCGAAGCCTGAAACGTCCGACAGACGCCACTCCTCGCCGCGCGGCTGATGCCCCACTGGCGCACGGGCTTGCCGAATCGGCGCACCTCCCCCGAGGTCGGCACGACCAGGCCGCTCAGCACATTGACGAGGGTCGTCTTCCCGGCCCCGTTGGGGCCGATCAGACCCATGATGCTGTCCGGAGGAACCTCCATGGTCACATCCGCCAACGCGTGAAGTCCCTGGAATCTCATGCCGACGCCCTTGGCGGCGAGGACCGGCTCGGTGTTCTCACTCATCGACGCCGACCTTTCGCAGCTTGTCCTTGACGAGGCCCGAGCCTCTGCGCACCAGACCGACGACGCCCTTCGGGGCGAACATCACCACGAGCAGGAGCGTCACACCGTAGATCAGGTCGGACCATTCGTTGAGCGATCGGAAGAACTCTGGCATTCCGTTGACGATCACGGCCCCGATGATCGGGCCGAGCGGCGTTCCCGAGCCGCCGATGATGACCATTGCCAGCGGCTCGAAGGATGCCTTGTCGAAATCGAATGTGCCCGGCGTGACATAGGCCAGCCAGTGCCCGTAGAAGACGCCGATCACAGAGACGAGCACGGACGACGCCACGAACGCCGTGCGCTTGCCACGAGCGACATCGACCCCCACCGAGGCCGCGAGCAGCTCGTTGTCTCGGATCGCCTGCCACGCCACACCGGTCTTGCGTCGCGTGACAATGCTCAGGACGAAGATCAACACGACGAGGAAGACCAACATGGTCCTGTACCAGTCGCTTGGGGAAGAGAGCGACAGGCCGGGCAACTCCAGCGGGCGCGCCACGCCCCCGTTCTCCAGCGGGCCCGAGCTCGAGATCCCGGAGGCGCCACCAGTCAGGTCCGTCCAGGCGATCAGCACGCCGTAGACGACGAAGGACAGGCCCGCTGTCAGCAAGGCGAAGTGCAGACCCCGTGCACGGAAGATGATGAACGCCAAGCCAGTGGACACGACGTAGGCGATTCCGCCCGCGACCACGATCGTCAGCAGCCCTGGCCACTCCCAGTGGCCCGTACCGAGCACCCCGACATAAGCGCCGACGGCCAAGAACGCGCCATTCGCCAGATTCAACTGGCCCGCATAGCCGACCACGATGTTCAGACTGCTCGCGATCAGCGACCACGCGAGGATAGTCGTCACCACGAACAGATAGTGACTGTTCAGCGCTGGCTGCACAGCAAGCCCGATGGCAATGACAACCACCGCCGCCACGGCGCCCATGAGCAAGGAACGGCCTGTCCGGCGCTCCGGATACGCGAGCCGCGCGGGGAGCAAGTCGTCGTTCTTGCCGTCTTCTTCTACCGACGGACCCGTGACAGTCATAGCCGCACCTTCTGTGTAGCGCCTTCCCGAAACGCGCCCTCCGGCCGGACCATCAGGAACAAGACCAATGCGACGAAGACGACGACCTCGCGAAGATCGTTGGCGATGTATCCAGCAGTGAGAGTCTCCAGGATCGCGATGACGAACCCGCAGGCGACCACGGCCAGGATGCGCCCCCCGCCGCCTATGGCGACGAGGATGACGAAGGCAACCAGGAGCGGGTGGAACCCCATATGAGAATCGAGGTTCAGCGCCGGCGCGAGCAGCGCCCCGGCCAACCCGGCCAGTCCCGTCCCTATCGCGAAGGTCACCACCCCGACACGCCGCCCGTTGACCCCCGCCAACGTCGCGATCTGGCGGTTCTGTGTCACGGCGCGGAGCTGACGACCGAATGCCGAGGCATAGACGAGTACGCCCAGCATCCCGGCCGCGACGAGAGCGATGACCGCGATCAGCACCTCGTACCAGCCTATGACGATCGGACCGAGCCTGAGCACCCCACTGATCGGAGGCGCGACGGACAGCGGATCGACACCCCATATCAGCTGAACAGCGGCCTGTAGCGCGATGAAGAGCGCCAGGGCTCCGACGAGCATGGCAAGCCCATGAGCGGTCTCAGCCTTCTGCAGCGGGCGAAACACCGCCATCTCCATCAGCACGCCCAACGCGGCCACCACCAGGGTCACCAGCACGAGAGCGATCCAGAAGCTCAACCCGACACGAACCACCAGTGTGTACTGGAGATAGGCGCCGATCGTGAGCATCGCACCGTGCGCGAAGTTGGGAATGTCAAGGGCTGTAAAGATCAAGAAGAGCCCGAGCGTCACCATGACATAGACGCCACCCAGCACGAAGCTATTGGCGATTTGCTGCAATAGAACTTCCAAGACTCTCTCCACTCCTGACGAGGGGGCAACCGCGGTCCGGCGCCTCGCTTGAAGGCTCACCGGACCGCGGTGCCGGCTGACGACGAACCTCAGTCAGGAAGTACCCAACCCGTGCCAAGCTTCCACATGACCGCCTTAGTGGTGGTCGCAACCTCACGCTCCTTGAACAGCAAGCCGTCCTGGTCCAGGTAGTCGGTCATGACCTTCCCCTCGATCGATGCGACGGTGAGCTTGGCCATTGCCTTCGCGACATCCCCGGGCTTGACACTCTCGGCCTCGCTGAGTGCGGCGAAGAAGATCTGCATCCCGTCGTACTGGGCCACGTCATTCGGGCCGGCCATCCCAGCCTGACCATCGGTCACCAAGGCCTGTGCGATGGGATTGCCGGCGGCGACGAACGGATCGGAGTATGTGAGCGGTGAGGTCTGGGTGGCTCCCTCCATGACCGCGGGATCGTCCAGGAGGGCGAGGATCGCCGAGCTCGTCGCGCCGGCGTTCCACTGCATCGGAACTTGACTACCCAACTGAGCCGCCTGCTTGGTGATCAGTGCGGACTCCGCCGGAAACGCCCGGAGCATGTAGAGGTCCGGCTTGGCGGCCATCATCTGCGTGATGGGCGCCCGGAAGTCGGCGTCTCCGGTCTGCAGCTTCTGCTGCAGTACCACTTCACGACCAAGTGCCTTGATCCCGTCCACCAGTCGCTTCTCGTCCTCGACCAGTCCAGTGTGGTTCTGGTCGGTGATCATCGCGACCCGCTTGATCTCCGGGTGCTCCTCGATGTAGCCGAGCGCGATGTCGGCGTAGGCGCCGATCCTGGTCACCGTCCGGAAGACGTTGGGGTTCTTGGTGGGACCCTCGACAACGGCCGTGAGCAGGACGAAGAGAGCGTCCGCCGCCTGAGCCATGATCGGCTGCGTCCCGGAGGCAGCGGCGGAGGTGTACGGACCGAGGATGAACTCATAGCCGTCATCGAGCGCCGCGCGAGTCACCGACTGCGCCACTTCGGGGTCGCCCTTGTCGTCGAACATCTTGACTTCGAGCTCGTAGGACTTCCCACCGACCTCGACACCGCCGGCCTTGTTCTGCTGTTCGACCGCATAGCTGACCACTTGCTTGGCGGTCTTTCCATAGATCGCCGCCGGGCCAGAGAACGGCGCGACCAAAGCCATCTTCAGTTTGTCGCTGCCCTCCGAACCTCCCTCGTCGGAGCCGCACCCGGCCAACGCCATGGACGCCACCAGACAACCGACTACCAGCCTCGCGAATGGGATTTTCCGAATCACCATCAGACGTACCTCTCGTAAGTAGCTGCTTCTTCACAGCAGGGCAGTCCCGGGATCAGGAAGGCCGACGACGTGCCGACTCCAACCGCGGGAGCGCCTCTGATGCTAGGAGGCGTTGACAGTCATGTCAACCACATTCTGTGACGTTCGCAACAAGGCGGCGGAGGCATCGCCCGAGCCGCCGGGCAAGCGCGGCACAGGACCGGCGCGCCCCCTCCGGGCTTGACATCTGCCCTGTGTCGCAGGAGGCCAACCTGGGATGCGGCCACACGAGGCAGGCGTCACGCCTACTTGTTGACATGATCGTCAACGCCGCTTAATGTCCGTGGCACCGACGGCCAGACAGCCCCGCGGAGCACAGGCGGCCCCGGAAGGCGGACAGCCGGCCTGCCCCGCCTCACCAGCCGCGGCGGCGCCCCCTAGAAGGAACATCTTCTGCGCAGCTCGACCTGATGAAGGAGCCCGATGACTGACCTGCCCAGCGAAGAAGAGTACGCGACGTGGTTCATGAGCCTCTCGAATTGGGGGCGATGGGGACCCGATGACCGCAAAGGCACGCTCAACCTGATCACGCCGGAGACAAGGCTGGCCGCTGCTGGCCTGATCCGGACGGGCGAGGTCGTCTCACTCTCCAGGGACCTGGATCCCGCCGTACCGGACGCGCTCGACCGAGGCTCGGTTCTCGAGCGGTACATGCAGGTTCACCCCATCGGCATGACCGATGAGTACAAGGGGTTCCGCGAGTACGTGGGCATCATTCCGCATGGATCGCATACCCACCTCGACGGACTCGGGCATGTCTCGGTGAAGGGGAAGCAGTACAACGGATTCGACGAAGCCGACATCAACATGTACGACGGAATCCAGCATCTTTCGGTACACGACGCCGCGGAGGGCTTCGTCACCCGGGGCGTGCTGCTCGACATCCCTGCTCTCACCGGCCGCGAGTGGCTCGATCCGGGCGAACGGGTCAGCGTCGAGATGCTGGAGGAGGCCGAAGACCGACAGGGAATCACCGTGGGTCCCGGCGACGCTCTTCTGCTCTACACCGGAAACTTCAAGCGGATCGCAGCAGAGGGCCTGCACGAGAAGCTTCACAGCCCTGGGTACAGCGCCGGGACACTGCCGTGGCTCCGGGCCCGAGACGTCACCCTCATCTCGGCGGACTGCATCAACGACGCACAGCCGTCGGGGTTCACGACCTTGGAGCTGATGGTCCCTGTGCACTACGTGGCACTCACGGCCATGGGCCTTTGGCTGGTGGACAACATGGCGCTCGACGAACTCGCGGCGACCTGCCGTACCAAGAGTCAGTGGGAATTCTTCTTCACCTGCCTGCCCTGGCGGATGGTCGGCGTCACCAGCAGTCCCATCAACCCCATCGCCATCTTCTGACCATCCCAGCCGGACGACCGCGAGGTTGACACGAGCGTCGCGCCAGCACTCAACGAGGTGTCCGCCCGCAGAACAGGAGAACGAACGTGTCCGAGGATCCAGGCCCCACTGCGGACCCGACCGCGCCCGCAGGCGACCAGTGGGCCGGGAAGACGGCGGTGGTGACAGGGGTCGCCGGCCCGATGGGTCGCCACATCGTGGAGCAGCTCCTTGCGCGGGGCGTGCAGGTCGCGGGCATCGATCTCTCGGTCCCGCTGGAGGCCTCGGGCCTGCGGCACGAGCGCTTCCTGCCTTTGCCGGCGGACCTCAGCCAACGCAGCGACATCGCGACCGCGTTCGAGATGGTCGATGCGCGCTGGTCGGGAGGCGTCGACATGCTGGTGAACCTGGCCGGCATCGCGTCGAGCACGAACGGCATCGCCGACATCTCCGAAGAGGAGTTCGAGCGAGTCATCGGAGTGAACCTGGCCGGGACGGTCTGGACCTGCCAGGAGGCCGTGCGGCGAATGATCGCTCGGCAGAGAGCCGGCAGCATCGTCAACATCTCCTCGATCAACGCCTTCAGAGGCCGCGCCCAGTTCCCGACCCACATCTACGCTGCTTCGAAAGCCGGTGTCATCGGGCTCAGCCGGTCGTTGGCCGCCGAGCTCGGCGCTCACGGCATCCGCGTCAACTGCATCGCGCCGGGACTGCACGCCACCCCCATGGCCACCAGCACCGCCGGGGGGCCCGAGGCCACTCGCGCCTTTCTCGAAAGCGCGAAGGCCGGCACGCCCTTGAACCGAATCGCCGAGCCAACGGAGATGGCCGGTCCCGTTCTCTTCCTACTTGGCTCGGACTCCCGCAACATCACGGGTCAGGTGATCTCGTCCGACGGCGGTCGCTCAACCTGGTATCGGTGATCTGCGGGCAGGGTCGAGATCTACGGGAGATCGCGTTCAGTCCGGTGGATGAAATTCCAACAGCCGGAGGTTGGCGTCAATCAACCGGGTGACAAGCGTTGCGCGATCACGCTCGCCCATGTTCGCAGCCCTCCGGCCGAAGTACTGCAACAGACCGGTCATGGATTCGGCGACGAAGCTCGCGTCCACCTCCGCGCTGGACAATCCCGCCTTCTGCAGGCGGAGGAAGAAGCGCCGGGCCCGGGCGATCTGACTGCTGTTCAGCGCCTCCCACAAAGCGCCGATCTCGTCATCGACGCTCGCCTGCTGCTCCATGACATGAATGAACCCAGCATGGTCGCTGTAGAGACGGAGGACGACACGCACGGATTCCTGGACCACCGCGCGAGGGTCATCTGCGCTGGCGCCAGTCGCGCGCTGGGCGTCCAGAGCCCCGTCCAGCACGCTCTGACATAGCAGGATGAACACCTCGCGGCGCGAGCTGAAGTAGGCATAGAACGCGGCGCGGGACAGACCAGCGACGGCAGTGATGCGGGCGACGGTTGCCTTCTGGTACCCCTCTTCCGCGAAGACCCGCTCCGCCGCAGCCAGCAGGGCGTCGTAGGTCTCGCTCGAGGTTCGGTCGTACTCGGTCCGCTTGTACCACCCTGTGGACTCACTGGCGCTCACGCGGTACACCACCTCTGTTCGATATCGGCGCGAACTTTACCGGAGTCGCGGCACTGTCAGAGCGACACGTGCAACGCGCTCGGGTTCCTGATGATGGTGTCACGCGACGTGTGCCGTTACCGATGTGGCCGAGAGGTCAAGTCCCGAGACGAGGATGCAGCCACCGCATGGGCCTCTTGAACCGGCAATCCCAGCTCGAGCAGGGCAGACTGGTTCAGGGTCATCGCGTGATCTGCTGCATCGCCCCAGCCCGTCGCTGACTCCCTGCTTCGCGGCAGGCGTGTAGAGGTCGTCGGCAACGTCGAGCGATGGGACGAACAGCGGCTCGTGGACCGCTCGGTCATGAAGTCGGTGTCGGCCGCGTGCGGCTCCGGCGGGCCACGGCGGCGCACCGCAATCTATCCTGGTACGCCCGCCCGGCCGAGGAGTCCTGTTCTACGAGCTGATTAGAGCCTCGCGCTCCACGAACTCCCCGACCACGGCGCGGAACGCCTCGTGGTCCTCGTCGTACAGATGACGCTTCATGCGGTCTCCTCGGTCGCGGGGCGAAGGGGGTGCGGGTACGGGCGGCCCGAGTGCTTGTGCTCGGCCCGGGCGATCGCCCGCAGGTGGACCTCGTCGGGTCCGTCGAAGATCCTCATCGCGCGGTGCCAGCCGTACATCGCCGCGAGCGGGACGTCGTCGCTGACCCCAGCCCCTCCGTGCACCTGGATCGCCCGGTCGATCACCGCGGTCGCGACTCGCGGCACCTCGACCTTGGCGATCGCGACCATCGTCGCCGCCGCCTTGTTGCCGTGCAGGTCGATGGTGCGCGCCGCGCGCTGACACAGCATCCGGGCGCCGTCGATCGCGATGCGCGACTCCGCGACGGCCGCCTGCACCAAGCCTTGGTCGGCCAGCGGACCGCCGAACGCCACCCGGCTCTCGGCGCGCTCCACCATCAGCGCAAGCGCCCGCTCGGCAGCACCGAGCGCGCGCATGCAGTGATGGATCCGGCCCGGCCCGAGGCGCGCCTGGGCCATCGCGAACCCCTCACCCTCACCACCGAGGAGATGGTCGACGGGGACCCGCACGTCCTCGAACAGCACCTCGCAGTGCCCGTGCTGGTCGTAGTGGCCGAAGACCGGCACGTCGCGCACGACCCTCACCCCGGGAGTGTCGACCGGCACCAGGAGCATCGACTGCTGCCGGTGCCTCGGCGCCCCCGGATCGGTCTTGCCCATCACGATCATCACCCGGCACCGCGGGTCAGCCACACCGCTGGTCCACCACTTGCGCCCGTTGACGACGTACTCGTCGCCGTCGCGGACGATCGAGGTGCGGACATTGGTCGCATCGCTGCTCGCCACCTCCGGCTCCGTCATCGCGAACGCCGACCGGATGGTCGCATCCAACAGCGGCCTCAGCCACCGCTCCTTCTGCTCCGGCGTGCCGAACAGCTGCAGCAGCTCCATGTTGCCGGTGTCGGGAGCCTGACCATTGATCGCCTCCGGCGCCAACTCAAGGCACCACCCGGTCATCTCCGCCAAAGCGGCGTACTCCAACTGCGAGAGACCCGACTCAGCGGGAAGGAAGAGGTTCCACAGCCCACGCCGACGAGCCTCGCCCTTGAGCTCCTCGACGACGGGAGGCACGGAGTGATCGTCCGGTCCCGCCGACCGGCGGTAGGCGTGGTACTCCGACTCCGCCGGCTCCACGTGCCCGGCCATGAAGTCGAGCAGCTCCTCACACAGCTCGCGACCGCGCGGCGTCAACCGCAGGTCCAGCTCCTCGTTGTCCGTCATCGCGGCGTCGCTCCTTCGGGAGGCTCGAACCGGGGAGATGCCATCGCGTCCAGCAGGCGCTCCTCGGTGGTGGTAGTGGATGTGCCGAAGTCGGGAGTGCGGCGCTCGGTGAACGCCGCCACGCCCTCGTGTGCGTCGCCGCTGGTGCCGCGCTCGTTGAGCGCGAGCGTCTCGAGCCGGTGGGCCTCCATCGGGTGCGAGACGGTCAGCATGTGCCAGAGCATCCGGCGGCTGAGCGTCATCGAGACGGGCGACGTACCGTCCACGAACGTCCTGGCCGTCTCCATCGCCGCCGGCAGCAGGTCGGCCTCCGGCAGGACCGCGCGGAAGAGCCCGGCCTCGACGGCCTCGCCGGGGTCGATCGTCCGCCCGGACAGCATCCAGTCCAGCGCGCGCGAGATGCCGACGATCCGGGGCAGGAACCACGATGAGCACGACTCCGGCACGAAGGCACGACGGGTGAAGGGCATCGCCAGCTTGGCGCCCGCGGCCAGCAGGCGTACGTCGGCAGGCAGCGTCATGGTCAGGCCGACGCCGATCGCGTGACCGTTGACCGCGGCGATCACAGGGTGACGGGACTCGAAGACGCGCAGCACGACTCGCCCGCCGCCGTCTCGCCGCAGCGGCAGCGTCTCGCCCGGGACGTCGTACTGCGTCCCGGCCGGGGCCGTACCGCTGCTACGCCATCGCTCGAAGGTCTCGTCAGGTGGCGCCTCGGAGAGGTCCATGCCCGCACAGAACGCCCTCCCAGTGCCGGTCATCACCACGACGCGCACCTCTGGGTCTACGTCGCTGCGGTCGAAGGCCTCGACGATGCCGGCCTCCATCTCGTCGGTGAAGGCGTTCAGCGCCTCGGGCCGATCCAGCGTCACAACCGCCACGTGGTCCACGACCTCGTATCGCACCACACCACTCATCGGCTCTCCTCTCATCGCGGCCCGGCGTCGAAGACGCGCTCGCTCAGGTGGTCGACCGAGCTGCGATGGCGGAGGCGTTCTCGGCCGCTTCGGCGAGCAGCTGGTCGACCATGGCGCCGATGTCGTCGAAGCCGTCGCCCACGGAGAGGCCGGCGGCGTGGCGGACGTGGATCTGCTCCAGGATGACGGCCAGCTTGAACCGGGAGAAGCACAGGTACCAGTCGATGCCGGCGACCTCGACGCCACGGCGTCGGGCATAGCGCTCGATCAGGTCCTCGACGCTGCCGAAGCCCGGGAACGCGGTCAGTCCGCCGGTGATCGGGTTGAAGGACCGGCCGGGCTCGTCCCAGAACATCGCCAGCATGCCCACATCGGCCAGCGGATCGCCGAGCGTCGCCATCTCCCAGTCGAGCACGGCTCGGATCACACCGGGGTCATCCAGATCGATCATCACGTTGTCGATGCGATAGTCGCCGTGGACCACGGCGGCGCCCCTGCTCATCGGCTGGGACCGGCGCAGAACCTCGATGATCCGGTCCGCCGTGCCGATGCCACGCGTGGTCACCCCCGCGAACTGACGCTCCCAGCGATCGAGCTGTCGTTCCAGGTAGCCCTCGGGTCGGCCCAGGTCCTGGAGACCCACCGCCGCGACGTCGACCTCGTGCAGATCCGCGAGTGTCTCGACGAGCGCGAGCCCCAGCCGGCGACAGTCGTCCTCGTCCAGCACGCTCACCTGCTCCCGGGCACGAAGAACCCGTCCGTCCACCTCGTCCATCAAATAGAACGGCGCGCCGATCACCCGCTCGTCATCGATGAAGACCCGCACCCGGGGCACCGGAACCACGGACGCGGCCAACGCCCCCATGACGACGTACTCACGTCTTACGTCGTGCGCTCCACGGCTGATCGTGCCCAGCGGCGGGCGCCGCAGGATCCAGCGCTCCGTCCCATCGCCGACACGGAAGGTCAGATTCGACTTGCCACCTCCGACCAGCTCGACGCCGAGATCGTCCGCGGTAGTCATCCCGACAGCACGAAGATGCCGGAGCAGGCCGGCGACATCGACGCCACGCGCGGCCTCCTCCGCCCGAGGGTCATCACCCGGCACGGTGGTCGTGGTCATCAGCGTCCCGTTCCTCGTGGGCTGCCGCCCTGCTGCGCACCCTACATACAACTTATCGATCGGTCGGTTTTCATGCAAATTATGTGGGTGGGCGACAGGTTCAGGCGCTACGCAGTTGGATCAGCGCAGCGCTGTGGACCACGTAGCGGCGGGCGACCTGCTCCGGTGTCAGCAGCCCGTCATCGCGGTACCAGTTGGCGATCCCCACGAGCATCGTCACCACGGCTCGCGCCGCGTCCTCCGGGTACGGCGTGGCGAGAAGGCCCCCGACCGCGATCTGCTCGACCTCCTCGGTGACGAAGTGCTGGCATTCGGCCCTGATGACGGCGATGCGCCGCCGATCCTCGCCCTGGAGACTCCGCATCTCGCTCGCTCCGATGAAGGCAAGTTCGCGACGGTAGCCGTGGAAGAGCGCGAAGCACTCCACCAGCAGGGTGAACCGCTCGACCGGCGTACCGCCCTCGGAGCGCGCGGCGAGGCAGCGCGCACGGAAGTCGTTCATGGTCAGGTCCATGATCGCGACCAACAACGACTGCTTGGTGGCGTGGTGGTGGTACAGCCCCGGCACGGAGAGCCCGGCCAGCTTGGCGATGTCGCGGACGGACGTGCCGTGGTAGCCGTATGCCAGGAAGGCCTCGAGTGCCGCCCGCAGCGGCGGGGCGAGCCGCAGCTCGTCGTACGTGCGCCAGGAGCCGCGACCGTCCTCGGCATAGAGACCAGGTACGGCGGGCGGCGGCTCGCTCGATCTGGCGACAGCATGACTGCCCAGGAGCTCCTCGATAGGGGCGTCCAGCAACTGGGCGGCGAGATCGATCCGCTCCAGGCTCAGTGGACCCAAGCCCGTCTCGGCACGGCTCAGCGTGGCCGAGCTGACGCCCAGCGCGTCGGCCAGTGCGACCTGCGTCATCCCAGCCCGGAGCCGCGCCGCGCGCAGCGCGGTCTTCTTCGCTTCGCTCATGTCGACTCCTGCAAGGCCGCGGGCTTGCAGACCCTCACAGCATGAGCGCTCCGCCAGGGAGCGCACGACATCAGGGTCAAAGCGCCTCGATGACGGTGGCGTTCGCCTGACCGCCACCCTCGCACATCGCCTGAAGCCCGTACCGGATGCCGTTGGCACGCATGTGATGGATCATCGTGGCCAGCAGACGGCCACCAGAGCCTCCCAGAGGATGACCGAGGGCGATCGCCCCGCCGCGCGGATTGAGCCGCTCCGGATCCGCATGCAGCTCCGCGAGCCAGGCCAGCGGCACTGGCGCGAACGCCTCGTTCACCTCGTACACGCCGATGTCGTCGAGAGTGAGGCCGGCCCGCTCGAGCACCTTCCGTGTTGCCGGCATCGGCGCGGTCAGCATGACCAGGGGGTCATCGCCAGCGACGGCGATGGCATGCACGCGCGCGATCGGGGTGACGTTCTGCCTCTCGGCCTCCGCAGCCGACATCACGACTGCCGCGGACGCCCCGTCGCTGATCTGCGAGCTGTTCCCGGCATGGATGACGCCGTCGGGCCGGAAGACCGGCCGCAGCGCGCCGAGCGTCTCCAGAGTCCCGCCCGATCTGATGCCCTCGTCCGCGACGACAGTGCCGTCGCCCGTGACGACCGGGATGATCTCGTCCTCGAACAGCCCGGCCTCTTGCGCAGCGTGGGCCTTGGCATGGGACGCGAGCGCGAACTCGTCCAGCTCTGGGCGGGAGAGCCTCCAGCGCTCGGCGATCATCTCCGCTCCCTCGCCCTGATTCGGGAAGACGTCGCCATAGCGCTTCCGGAAGCCGGAACCGTAGGGATCCGCGTCGCCCAGGTTGGACAGCATCGGCACCCGGCTCATCGACTCGACCCCACCGGCCACCGCGACGTCGTAGTGACCGGCCATGACACTCGCCACCGCAAAGTTGAGGGCCTGCTGAGAGGATCCGCACTGCCGGTCCAACGTCACCCCGGGAACGGTCTCGGGCCACCCCGCCGCAAGCACCGCGTTGCGTCCGATGTCCAGCGTCTGCTCGGCGACCTGTCCGACACAGCCCCAGACCACGTCGTCGACGAGGCCCGGATCGATGCCGGCGCGCTCGACGGCTCCGTTGAGCGCGGCTGCCGACAGATCTGCGGGATGAACCCCGGCCAGTCCACCGTTGCGCCGGCCGACAGGCGTCCGGACGGCGGCGACGATGACGGCTTCCTGCATGATGCGCTCCGTTCAATCCGATCGATCGCTCTGTCGGGAGAGTACTGAGTGGCGAACCCGTTGTCACCATGTCGGGGCTCCGGCTCCCGTCGTCACGGACCGGCGATGGAGTCCGCCTCGCAGAGGGAGGGGCCGTACCAGGTCAGGAGCCGACCACTGACCAGTCGCGTCGGGGTGGTCGCGAACGCCTCCGGCCCGTCGTCCGTCGTGAACGGATACGGCTCGTCCGGGAGCAGCACGACGTCGGCGCCGGCATGGTCGATCTCGCCCAGGTCGACGTGTGGATAGCGATCCGCGCGTTCGGCGAACACGTTGAGCCAGCCGAGGCGGCGGACCAGGTCGGTGGTGAAGGTCGTGCCGGCGACGACCATCCAGGGATCCCGCCAGATCGGGATCGCCACCCGCATCGTGACGGGAGGCAGTGGCCCCCGCCAGCGATCGGATGCCGCTGCGAGCCACTCCGGACGCGCCCAGCCCAGCGCGTGGTCGAAGAGCCGCTCCAGCGAGCCGATCGCCTCGGGCACGGTGTCGATCTCGGTCACCCAGACCGCGACGCCGGCCTCCCGGAGCCTGCGTACGTCGAGCTCGCGGTTCTCCTCCTTGTTGGCCACGACGACGTCGGGACGCAGCCCGATGATCGCGCCGAGGTCGGGATTCTTGGTGCCGCGCACCCGCCGCGTGCCGAGGTCGTCGAGGTTCGCCGGATGCGTGCACCAGTCGGTGACGCCGACGACGGCCTCGGGGTGAGCCGTCGCCATCGCCTCGGTGAGCGACGGGACCAGCGACACCACCCGCCGGGCCGGGCCTATCCGGGTGAACGCCTCTCCGAGGTCGTCATGCATCGTGCTCACACGTTGCGACGGTACTGGCCCCCCACTTCGAAGAACGCCTCGGTGATCTGTCCGAGCGAGCACACCCGGGCGGCGTCCATCAAGGTGGCGAAGACGTTCTCATCCGAGCGTGCCGCGTCCTTGAGCCGGGCAAGCGCCGCGGTGGCCTCCTCACGGTGCTTGACCTGGAAGGCGCGGACTCCGTCGAGCTGCGATCGCTTCTCGCTCTCCGTCGCACGGGCCAGGTCGACGGTCTGGGGCTCGCTCTCCTCGGTCGCCGGCTTGCGGAACGTGTTGACGCCGATGATCGGCAGGGTGCCG
>CAZTHV010000005.1:9183-39939 GCA_964613165.1 uncultured Marmoricola sp. | reverse complement strand
CGCCAGCCGGATGTAGTCGAAGTCGGGGTCGTTGGGGTCGAACTCGTCGCTGCGCTCGAAGCCGACCGAGGTGATCGAGTTGCCGCCCTTGACCTTGGCCGCCAGGTCGACTAAGGCCGGCAGCAGCTTGCGCGGGATGTCGGTACGGACGATGTCCTTGCTGGCCTGCGCGAGCTTGGTGTAGCGCCGCAGCACCTTCGCCGGGCTGGCCTCGCGCACGATCGCGTCGATCGCGCACCGCTGGCGCTCCATCCGCTTGTAGTCGGTCGAGCCGTAGCGGCCGCGAGTGAACCAGAGCGCCTGGAATCCGTTGAGCCGTTGGCTCGGGCCCGGCTGCAGGTAGTCGTCGGGGCGGATCCCGGCGTCGGTGTTGCCGCCGATCGGCACCGGGTCGTTGATGTTGACGGTGATGCCACCGATGGCGTCGACCAGCTGCCGGAACCCGTCCAGGTTGACCAGCACGTAGTAGTCCACCCGCAGTCCCGTCGCACCGGAGACCGCGAGCTTCACCGCGTCGGCGCCCTCGTTGTCGCTGCGGCCGAGCACGCCCGGGTAGCGCGCGGGGATGTTGCGATAGACCGCGTTGAGGAAGTACTCCGCCTCGTTGCCCGGGCCGGTGAAGCCGTCCGGGTAGAGCTCGGCGAGCTTGGAGCCGGGCTTGAACGGCACATCGCGCAGGTTGCGCGGCAGGCTGAACAGCACGGTGCGCCCGGTCTTCACCGCGATGCTGGCCAGCATCACCGAGTCCGTGCGCACGCCGGGCCGGTGGATGGCGCCGTCGCCGCCGAGCAGCAGCACGTTGACCCGCTTCTGCCCGTCCCACGGGTCGTCGGCGGTCACCGTCGGCGCGGTCGCGCTGGCCTCGTCGTCGAAGACCGTCCCGATCACCTCACGGGTCACCAGCGCGTACCGCGCGCCGACCGCCATCGGAGCCGTGACCGCCAGGCAGATCAGGAACACGCACAGCGTCCCGACCGTGCGCATCGCCACCGAGGCGGTGCGCGAGCGATGCGCGTCGTAGGTCCGGTAGATCAGCAGTACCCAGCACAGCCACACCACGCCCATGACGATGACGGCGACCAGGAGCGCGGTCGGATCGAGGAGGACGCCGCGGAGCCATTCCGCCGCCGTACGCCAGGCCACGACCCCCGCCACGCCGAGCAGCAGCGCCGGGAGGACCGCCGCGGCCAGGGCGCGACGCAGCGCCCGCCCGATCTGGTCCGGGCGGTCAGCCTTGTGACGCCCACGAGATCTCTTCGGACCGGGCGTCGCGGAATGCCGCGACACGGGCGAATCCTAGGGCACGTCGGCAACCCCGTGCCGGGTTCTAGGGCACCAGCTCGCGCTTGAGGATCTTGCCGGTCGCGGTCATCGGCAGGCTGTCGACGAAGGCGACCAGGCGCGGGTACTTGTACGCCGCCATCTGCTCCTTGGCCCAGGCCACCAGCTGGTCCTCGGTGACGCTCGCGCCCGGATTGCGGATCACGAACGCCTTGATCTCCTCTCCATGGGCCTCGTGGGGTACGCCGACCACGGCCGCCAGCGAGACGTCGGGGTGGGTCATCAGCACCTCCTCGACCTCGCGCGGATACACGTTGTAGCCGCCACGGATGATCATGTCCTTGGACCGATCGACGATGTAGTAGAAGCCATCGGCGTCACGGCGGGCCAGGTCGCCGGAGCGGAACCAACCGTCCCGGATCGCCTCGGCGGTCGCCTCCGGGCGGTTGAGGTAGCCCTTCATGATGTTGTGCCCGCGGATCGCGATCTCGCCGACCGCGTCGGGGTCGCTCCCGTCGGCGTCGACCTCGTTCCACTCGGCGTCGATCAGCTTGCACTCCACGCCCCAGATGGGGATGCCGATCGACCCCGGCCGGGGGTCACGGCCGGGGTCGCTGAAGGTGGCGACCGGCGAGGTCTCCGAGAGTCCGTAGCCCTCCAGGATGGTGATGCCGAGCTTGGCCTGGACGTCCTTGATGATCTCCACCGGCAGGCTGGCTCCGCCGGAGACGCCGACGCGGAGGTTGGCGGCGATCTTCGCCAGATCGATTCCCGAGTCCACCCCGCCGCTGATCGTGCCGAGCAGGCCCCACCACATCGTGGGGACCCCGGCGAAGAAGGTCACCTCCTCGCGGTCGAGCAGTGCGATCGCCTGCTCGGCGTCGAAGCGCGGCAGCAGCACCAGCGTCGCGCCCATCGAGAACCCGGCGTTCATCTGCACCGTCGAGCCGAAGGAGTGGAAGAGCGGCAGCGTCACCAGGTGGGTGTCGGTGCCCGGCTGCGACCCGAAGAGCCGGTTGCAGGTGAGTGCGTTGAGCACCAGGTTGCTGTGGCTGAGCTCGGCGCCCTTGGGCTGGCCCGTCGTACCGCTGGTGTAGAGGATCACCGCGGTATCGGTCTCGTTGCCCAGCCGCGACTCGAAGACCGGCGACTTCCCGGCCAGCGCCTCGGTGAGCGTCCGCGCGCCCTCGACCGGAGACGGCGCGGACGGGTCGGCGGTGATCACCACCAGCTCGGGGCGGCGGGCCGCCTGTGCCACGCCGGCCGCGCCCTCGGCCGCCATCGGCAGCTCCGGAGTGCCCTCGAAGCAGAAATAGACCCGGGCGTCGGAGTCGTCGAGGTAGTAGGCGACCTCGCGTCCCTTGTTGAGGACGTTCATCGGCACGACCACGCCGCCGGCCTTGAGGATGCCGTAGTAGACGATCGGGAAGTACGGCACGTTGGGCGCCGTCAGCGCCACCCGATCGCCCGGCTCGACGCCGAGCTCGACCAGGAGGTTGGCGACCTGGTTGGCCATGGCGTCGACCTGCGCGTACGTCAGCCGGGTCCCGCCCAGCACGAGCGCCGCCCGGTCGGGGTACTTGCGGGCGCTGTCCTCGAGGAAGATCGACAGGTTGTACACGGCTGGCTGCCTCCTGGGCTCGGCTGCCCCTCAACCTACTCGCCGGTCACCTCGGTGACGAGAGGCTCCTAGAAGGTCTCGCCGGTCAACAGCTCGTAGGCCTCGACATAGCGGGTGCGAGTGCGCTCGACGACCTCCGCGGGCAGCGCGGGCGGGCGCTCGCCACCGCCGCGGTCCCAGCCGCTCTCCGGGGAGATCAGCCAGTTGCGCACGATCTGCTTGTCGTACGACGGCTGCGCCTGACCGGGCCGCCACTGGTCGGCCGGCCAGAAGCGGCTGGAGTCGGGCGTGAGCACCTCGTCGGCGAGCACGATCCGCCCGTCCGGCGAGGCGCCGAACTCCAGCTTGGTGTCGGCCAGGATGATCCCCCGCTCCCGGGCGATGCCCTCGGCGCGGGCGTAGACCTCCAGGGTCAGCCGCCGGAGGTCCGCGGCCACCGCGGCCCCCACCTCGGCGGCGACCGCGTCGTAGGAGACGTTCTCGTCGTGATCGCCGACCGCCGCCTTGGTCGCCGGGGTGAAGACCGGCTCCGGCAAGCGGCTGCCGTCCACCAGGCCGACGGGAAGCGGGATGCCGCACACCTCGCCCGTAGCGGCGTAGTCGAGCAGGCCCGAGCCGGTGAGGTAGCCCCGAGCCACGCACTCGACCGGGAACATCGCCAGCTCCTCGCAGAGGACGGCTCGCCCGCGGACGTCGGCGGGGACCTCGGTGGAGACCACGTGGCCGGGCACCAGGTCGGCCAGCCGGTCGAACCACCACAGTGACATCCGGGTGAGGATCTCGCCCTTGCCCGGGATCGTGGTGTCCAGGACGTAGTCGAAGGCGGAGATCCGGTCGCTGGCGACCATCAGCAGCCGGCCGGCGTACGGGCCCTCGGTCATCCGGTAGAGATCGCGCACCTTGCCCGAGTGCAGGTGGACCGCCCCGGGGATCGGTCGCGCCGCAGGGATATTGGGGTCGCCGCTCACGGGGGGAGCCTACTGAGCCGGCCGGACACGGCGACAGCCCGCCGGGGCCCGGCGGGCTGTCGCCACCTCGGACGATCAGCAGAGGAAGGGAAGCCAGGTGCACACGCCGCCCACCCCTCCGCCCATGATTCCGTTGAACACCGTGTTGAGAACGCCGGTGACCTGGTTGAGCACGTGGGTCAGGATGGACGGGCTCAGCTCGGTCGGGATCGGCAGGGTGCCGCCGCCCGCGGCGCCGAGCTGGCCGACCACGGCGGACACGACCTGACCGAGCAGGCTGTCGCCGGCGGTGCCACCGAGCACGCTCTGCAGCTGGTCGAGGGTGAAGAAGCCGCCGAGCAGGTTGCTGAGCCGGCCGACGCCGGGCACCGAGCCGTTGGCCGCGCCGAGCATCGTGCCGAGCTGGCCGGAGGTGAACGAGCCGGACAGGCCCGGTACCAGACCGTCGAGCAGCGTGGTGAGCTCGGACAGGTCCAGTGTGCCGCTCATCCCCAGGCCGTCCTTGAGCATCGACAGCAGTCCGCCAAGCTGGGCCGGGTCGAGCGCACCGGTCAGACCGGCGATCAGCGTCGACAGGTTGGCCGGGTCGAAGCCGCCAGCCGGGAGCGACAGACCGCCGCCCAGAGCGCCCAGCTGTCCCATGATGGTCTCGGCGAAGGACTTGACCAGCGCATCGTCGGCCGTGCCGCCCAGAAGCGCCTGGAGCCGGCTGACGTCGAGCGCCCCGCCCAGCAACCTGGACAGCTCGTCCGGGGTCGGCAGGCCGCCGCTGTTGAAGCCGTCGAGGAGGCCGAGGAGCGTGCTCGGGTCGAGCAGGCCGGAGACTCCTGGGAAGAGCGCGTCCAGCATCGCGAGCAGCTGCTGCGGGGTGAGCGTCTGCAGCAGATCACCGCCCAGGGCGACCTGCAGCACGTCCATCTCCTTGCCGAGGGCCGCGGGGCTGCCCGGCACGAACGCCACCGCGCAGACGCGCGAGGCGGTGGTGGCGTGCGAAGCGACGCGAGCATTGGCGGCCCGGAGCTGCCTCTTGGCCTTCTTCAGCTGCTTCTTGGCCTTCTTGACCTTGACCTTCTTGACCGTGGCCTTGTGGTGCGCCTTCTTGGCCTTCTTGAGCACCTTCTTCTTCTTGACGACCTTCTTCTTGGCCTTGGCATGGCTCTGCTGGGCCGAGGAGAGCATCGACCGGGCGCTGGCGCACTGGGCCGAGGCGGCGCTCGCCGATGTCCCCAGACCCGGAACGAACGCAAGCGTGGCCGCGATCGCAAGCATGGTCAGGGCCACCAGCACTCGCTTGGAGGTCGACATCGGATCCCCTTCCGGGAGGTATCCCTCGGGAGCGCCGGATGCGCCGGATGACCACGCGATCGGCAGCGCCCGGCTGCAGCGGCGTGCGCTTCGGGTCTCCCGCCCCGCGCGACCGTTGAGCTCGTCCATCGCTCCTCCTCGTTCCGATCCACTGCCCCGGTGACACCCGGCTGTCCCGTCCGGGTCGTGGAGGAGACGTACGGACGGCGCGAGCATGATGCGACTTTTCGGACATTCTTCGTAAATAGTCTAAGCGGCGGGAACCCGGGGCGCTCCTCGCCCGCCGTCTGAACGGGGCCTGAACGGGCTCCGAGTGTCCACCGGGGCGCGGTCGATACGCTCGGGCCATGGCCGTCGTGAAGATCAACGCTCTCAATGTCCCCGCGCAGGCCGGCGCCGAGCTGGAGCGGCGATTCGCCGCCCGCGCCGGTGTCGTCGAAGGCGCTCCGGGCTTCCTCGGGTTCCAGCTGCTGCGCCCGGTCGCCGGCGAGGAGCGCTACTTCGTGGTGACCCACTGGGAGGACGACGCCTCCTACGAGGCCTGGCGCGACGGCGACGCCCGCGCTGCCCACGCCGGCGAGCACGGCAAGCCGGTCTCCGCGGGCGCCAACCTGCTGGAGTTCGAGGTCGTCCTGGACGTCCAGCCGGGCTGAGCCTGGTCAGCCCGGAGACGGCGTCCGGCGCTGCGCCGCCTCGGCGAGCGCCTGCCGCTCGTGCCAGCCGGTCAGCGCGATCAGGGTGCCGTCCATCCGCGCGATCGCGTCGTCGATCGTCTCGATCCGCGTGACCATGGGCGCATTCTGGTGCACCCATGGCCACCGGTCGAGAGGTCAGCGGCAGCCCAGGCCGCCGTGAGCACCTTCGGGCTTCTGGCCCGCGGCCATCCGGTCGGCGTACTCCCAGACCACCTCGGGGTAGTCACCCTCGACGTCCATCTCCTGCAGCGCCTTCCAGTCGCGGCTGGTCGACAGCTGGTCAGCGGCATGCTGCACGGCCGACTCGTCGCCCGCCGCGCGGGCCCGCTTCCACTCGTCGATCCAGCCGCAGGCGACCGCGCCGGTCACGGCGGCGCCGAACTGGTAGGAGTCGAGCGCCTGGGACCGACCGCTCCACTTGTCGAGCTCGGCGTCGCGGTCGAAGCCCGGCGGGACCGGGATGTCGGCCAGGATCCGCTCCACCGCCTGCTTCGCTCCACCCACGGTGACCACCTCCGGGGGCAGCGCCGCCAGCCAGGTGGGTACGTCGACCTGCTCGACCTGCTCGGCCAGGAACCGCAGGAACGCCGCCTCTCCGCCGACACCGCGGCCCCGCAGCTCCAGGAAGACCTTGCCCTGCACCGGCAGCACGACGGCGTGGTCCGCTGCGCTGTAGCTCACCAGCAGAACGCGCTTGCCCCACAGCTCGACCCAGCGGGAGGGATCACCCTTGCCCGAGCGGCTCGCCACCCAGTCGGCGTGCTGCGTACCCGGGTACCAGGCCACCTTGAGGCTGGGAGCGTCGTTGACCCGGTCGTACCCGACGATCTCGTCGGGACCGGCGAACGCCTCCTTGGCGACCTGCTTCCCCTCGGCCACTGCCTTCTCCAGTGCGCGTCGATTCTCCGGCGCCATCTTCTGGCCGTAGTGCGGCACCTCGCGATAGCGATCGGCGCCCTGCTGGAAGCTCATCTGCCCCTCGGTGGCGCTGAAGCCCTCCATGGTGCGGACCTTCCAGTCCGGCGCGGTCACCAGCACCCGGGGGTTGGCCTTCGCCACCTTGACCGCGGCCGCGGCGTAGCGCACCGGAGTCAGCACCTCGGGGGTGCTCGCCTGCGCCGGCGTCCCGTCCGCCTGGGACGGGAGGCCGGCATCCTGTCCCGCCATCAGCATGGGTACGGCGATGACGCCGGTGACCACGGCCGCCGTGGCCACCGAGATCGCCAGCCGGGACTTCAGCGTCACCCGGCTGCGGCGGATCCGGCGTGCACGGGACCGGACCGCGGGATCCACCGGCGACTGCCGCAGGATCTCCTCCAGCAGCAGGGCGTCGGCACCGGCGAGATCGACACGCTCGTACGGGTCGGCCTCGCGCAGCCGGCGGTCGAGATCGGGACTGGTCATCAGGACTCCTGAGAGATCGGGAGCGGGGCCAGGCCCGCCACAGGTTCACGAATCGGTTCACTGGGCACATGTCCGGGCACCGGCTCGTCGTCACCGGACTCGCCGAGGAGATCGCGCAGGCGGGCGCGCGCACGCGAGAGCCGGGTGCGGACCACCTGCGGGCTCAGGTCGAGCACGACCGCGATCTCGCGCGGCTCCAGGCCCTCCCAGGCGCTGAGCGCGAGCACCTCACGATCGGGCTCGCCCAGCCTCCTCAGCGCGTCCAGGACGGTCAGCCGGTCGGCCACCGGTCCGGCCGGGTCCGCACTCCCGGGACGGGACAGCCGCTCGCGCAGCCGCTCGCCCAGATGCTGCCTGCGACGATCGCCGCGATGGTGGTTGGCCAGCACCCGGCGGGCGACGCCGAAGAGCCAGAGCCGGTCCTCCGCGTTCCCGGGCATCTCGTCCAGCCGGCGCCAGGCCACCAGGAAGGTCTCCGCGACCACGTCACCGGCGTCGGCCGGCTGATCGGTGCGCCGGAGCGCATAGGCCAGGACGGGGTCGAAGTGGATGCGGTAGCACTCGCGAAAGCGCCCCTCACGGTCGGGCCAGTGGCTGGTCACATCCGGTTCATGTCCAGATACCCGCCGATCGTGTCACCGGGCTACAAGATCGCGCCGGGCACGTACGCCGCGGCCGCCGGATCCTTTGTCACGACCTCCTCGACGCGGCGTACGACGGAGCCGACCTGCTCGACCGCGGCGCCGGTGAACTCGATCGGGTCCTTGACCAGCGCGTCGATCTGGGCGCGGGTCAGGCCCAGCCTCGGGTCGACGGCGAGCCGGTCGTAGAGATCGTTGCGCTCCAGCCCCTGGCGCATCTCCAGCGCCACCGCGACCGCACACTCCTTGATCGCCTCGTGCGCCTCCTCGCGGCCCACCCCGTTGCGGACCGCGGTCATCAGCACCTTGGTGGTGGTGAGGAAGGGCAGGTAGCGGTCGAGCTCACGCTGGATCACCGCCGGGAAGGCGCCGAACTCGTCGAGCACGGTGAGGAAGGTCTGGAAGAGGCCGTCGGTGGCGAAGAAGGCGTCGGGCAGCGCCACCCGGCGTACGACGGAGCAGGAGACGTCGCCCTCGTTCCATTGGTCGCCGGCGAGCTCGCCGATCATGGAGAGCTGGCCGCGCAGCACGACGGCGAGGCCGTTGACCCGCTCGCAGGAGCGGGTGTTCATCTTGTGCGGCATCGCCGAGGAGCCGACCTGGCCCTCCTTGAAGCCCTCGGTGACCAGCTCGATGCCGTCCATCAGCCGGATGGTGGTGGCCAGGTTGGACGGCCCGGCGACGACCTGGACCAGCGCCGAGACGACGTCGAAGTCGAGCGAGCGCGGATAGACCTGGCCGACGCTGGTGAGCACCCGCTCGAAGCCGAGGTGCGCGGCGACCCGCTCCTCGAGGTCGGCCAGCTTCGCCGCGTCGCCGTCGAGCAGATCGAGCATGTCCTGAGCCGTGCCCATCGGCCCCTTGATGCCCCGCAGCGGGTAGCGGGCGATCAGGTCGTCGAGGCGGTCGAGCGCGATCAGCATCTCGTCGGCCACGGTGGCGAACCGCTTGCCCAGCGTGGTCGCCTGCGCGGCGACGTTGTGCGAGCGGCCGGCCATGACCAGCCCCTCGTGCTCGCTCGCCAGCCGGGCCAGCCGGGCCAGGGTAGCGACGACGCGCTGCCGGATGAGCCGGAGGGAGGAGAGGATCTGCAGCTGCTCGATGTTCTCGGTGAGGTCGCGCGAGGTCATTCCCCTGTGGATGAGCTGCACAGCGATGCGCTCGTGGCTGGCGAGAGCGTTGAACTCCTCGATCCGCGCCTTCACGTCGTGCCGGGTGACCCGCTCCCGCTCGGCGATCGAGGCGAGGTCGACCTGGTCGGCCACCTTCTCGTAGGCCTCGACGGCGCCGTCGGGAACCACGGTGCCGCTGACACCGAGGTCGCGCTGTGCCTTGAGCACGGCGATCCAGAGCTGTCGCTCCAGCACGATCTTGTGCTCCGGCGACCAGATCGCGGCGAGGTCGGCACCGGCGTACCGGGTGGCCAGGACGTTAGGGACGGTCACGATGCAATTCTCCCACGGGCGGCCGGCGCTGCCGACCATGGGCGAGCTCACCGGTGACCTGGTGAGCTCGGCGCTTCTCGCACGACACTCCGAGTGCTCGGCGAGCGCTTGGCGGGCTGCCACCCGGTCGATCGGTGACGTGGTCGCCACCGGATCAGTGGACGAGCTCCCTCAGCTCGACCGGCACGGTGCCGTGCTCGCCGACCACGACCTCGCTCACCGGGTGGCTGTCATCGAGGTGGATCAGCAGCTCCCAGCCGTCCTCGGTGTGAGTGAACACGTCGAGGGCGCGGCGCTCCGGGTCGAGCAGCCAGTACTGCCCGACGCCGCCCTCGAGGTACTCCGCCGACTTGCGGATCGTGTCCTCGGCGCGGGTGGCACCCGAGAGCACCTCGACGACCAGGACCGGCGGCTCGGTCACCCACTGCTCCTCGGGCCAGCCCTCGATGACCATCACATCAGGCCCGCGGAGCCGGTTGCGCGGCAACCGAAGGCCACCCTCGCCGGCCACGATCAGACCCGGCAGGTGGGTCGTGAGCAGGCGGATCACCTGCGCAGCGGAGTAGGCGTGGGCGATGGCCGGCCGCGGGCCCACCACGACCTCCCCGTCGACCCACTCCGCCCCGAGATCGTCGGGCAGTGTGAGGTACTCCTCCCAGGACATCCGGAAGCGCAGCAGCTCGGAATCGGGCTCGGCGACGGGCATCGCGGCTCCTCTCGGTACGGCGGACACATCCAGGCTCCTTCCATTCTCACACCAAGATGGTGATGGCGGAAGCCTGGCACGAAGCGGGAGATCCCCGCTCGGAGAATCCACAGGCCCTTCGGAACGCCTTCAGAGGGCGGCGATGTCCGTGCGGTGCTGCTCGCCCGGGAAGGCGATCCGCTCGACCCCGGCGTACGCCGCGGCACGGGCGGCGGCGACGTCCTCGCCGAGGCCGACGACGGCCAGGACCCGGCCGCCGGCGGTGATCAGCGAGCCGTCGGCCGGCCCGGATCCGACCAGCGCGGTGCCGGCGTGGATCACCTGGCAGCCGAGCGCCTCGGCCTCGTCGATGCCGGTGATCGGGTCGCCCTTGGAGGACGACTCGGGATAGCCGGCGCTGGCCATCACCACGCCGACGGCCGCGCCCTGCTTCCAGCGCGGCGGCTCGATCTCGTGCAGGACGCCGTCCGCCGCGGCCTTGAGCAGCGTGCCCAGCGGCGAGTCCAGCAGCGCGAGCAGCGGCTGCGTCTCCGGATCGCCGAAGCGCGCGTTGAACTCGACCACTCTCAGGCCGCGGGAGGTCAGCGCCAGCCCGGCGTAGAGCAGGCCGGCGAAGGTGGCGCCGCGGCGGGCCATCTCGTCCACGGTCGGCTGCAGCACCCGCTCCAGCACCTCCGCGACCAGGTCGTCCGGTGCCCACGGCAGCGGGGTGTAGGCGCCCATGCCGCCGGTGTTCGGCCCCTCGTCGCCGTCGAAGATCCGCTTGAAGTCCTGTGCCGGCTGCAGCGGGTAGACCGTCGAGCCGTCGGTGATCGCGAAGAGGGAGACCTCGGGGCCGTCGAGGTACTCCTCGATGACGACCCGCTCGCAGGCGACCGCGTGGGCCAGCGCCGCCTCCCGGTCGTCGGTCACCACGACGCCCTTGCCCGCGGCCAGGCCGTCGTCCTTCACGACGTACGGCGCGCCGAAGGCGTCCAGCGCCGCGGCCGCCTCCTCCGGTGTCGTGCAGACGTGCGCCAGTGCGGTCGGCACCTCGGCCGCCGCCATGATCTCCTTGGCGAACGCCTTCGACCCCTCCAGCAGAGCGGCCTCGGCGGACGGCCCGAAGCAGGAGATGCCCGCCTCGCGCACCGCGTCGGCGACGCCGGCGACCAGCGGCGCCTCCGGTCCCACGACGACCAGGTCGGCGCCGAGCCGCCGGGCGAGTCCGGCGACCGCCGACCCGTCGAGCGGGTCGACCTCGTGCAGCGTCGCGACCGCGGCCATGCCCGGGTTGCCCGGCGCCGCGTGCACCTCGGTGACCCCGGGGTCGCGGGAGAGCGCCAGCGCGAGGGCGTGCTCGCGCCCGCCGGTGCCGATCACGAGGGTCTTCACGGGCGCCAAGAGTAGTGGCCACGTGCGAGGACGGACCTATCGCCGTCCGTGGCGACGAGATGATGCCCAGCCGAGCGCGGACGCGGCCGACCGAGCCGTTGGAGTCCGTCCCCCTACGACGGACTACTCGACGACGATGGTCTGCTCGCGGTCCGGGCCCACGCCGACGCCCCAGAAGCGGGTGCCGGACATGTCCTCGAGAGCCTTGACGTAGACCTGGGCGTTCTTGGGCAGGTCGGCGAAGGAGCGGCAGCCGGAGATGTCGGTCCTCCAGCCGTCGAAGAACTCGTAGACCGGGGTCGCGTGGTGGAACTCGGTCTGCGTCATCGGCAGCTCGTCGTGGCGCTTGCCGTCGATCTCGTAGGCGACGCACACCGGGATGCGGTCCCAGCTGTCCAGCACGTCGAGCTTGGTGAGGAAGAGGTCGGTGAGGCCGTTCACCCGGGTGGCGTAGCGGGCGATGACGGCGTCGTACCAGCCACAGCGGCGGTTGCGGCCGGTGGAGACGCCGATCTCGCCGCCGATGCGCTGCAGGTTCTCGCCGTCCTCGTCGAACAGCTCGGTCGGGAAGGGGCCGGAGCCGACCCGGGTCGTGTAGGCCTTGATCACGCCGATCACCCGGTCGATCCGGGTGGGGCCGATGCCCGCACCGGTGCAGACGCCGCCCGCGATCGGGCTGCTGCTGGTGACGAACGGGTAGGTGCCGTGGTCGACGTCGAGCATCGTCGCCTGGGCACCCTCGAAGAGCACCGTGCGGCCCTCGTCGAGTGCCTGGTTGAGCAGCAGCGAGGTATCGGCGACCATCGGGCGCAGCCGGTCGGCGTAGGAGGACAGCTCCTCGACGACATCGTCGACGGCGATCGCGCGGCGGTTGTAGACCTTGGTGAGCAGATGGTTGCGGACATCGAGCGCGGCCTCGACCTTCTCCCGCAGGATGCCGTCGTCGAAGAGGTCGGCGACCCGGATGCCGACCCGGTTGACCTTGTCGGCGTACGCCGGGCCGATGCCGCGTCCCGTCGTACCGATCTTGTTCTTGCCCAGGAACCGCTCGGTGACCTTGTCGATGGTCGAGTGATAGGAGGCGATCACGTGCGCGTTGGCGCTGACCAGCAGCCGGCCCAGCTCCACGTCGCGCGCGAGCAGCGCGTCCAGCTCGCGGAAGAGCGCCTCCGGCGAGACCACCACGCCGTTGGCGATGACCGAGGTCGTCTCCGGGGTGAGGAGGCCGCTCGGCAGCAGGTGGGTGGCGAACTTCTCACCGTTGACCACGATGGTGTGGCCGGCGTTGTGCCCGCCACTGGTGCGAACCACGAAGTCGATCGACTGCTCGCTGGTGAGCAGATCGGTCGCCTTCCCCTTGCCTTCGTCGCCCCACTGGGCGCCGAGAACCACGATCGCCGGCATGGCATGCCTTCCCTGTCGTCGGTCGTACTGTCGGCCGAGAGCCCGCCGACCATCGTACGGCGTCGCCCAGGACCCCCGGAGAGCTACCGTGTCGGCGTGGACGCTCTCCTGGTCATCACCCACGACGGGGCCGGCAATGCCGACGAGCTCGGGCCGGCGGTGGAGACGCTCCGCGCCGCCACCGATGTCGCCCTCGCCGAGACCGGCGACGAGGAGTCGCTGGAGCGGGCGCTGGACTCCGCCGGGGAGCGGATCGTGGTCGTGGCGGGCGGCGATGGCAGCCTGCACACCGTCGTCGCGGCGCTGCATCGGCGCGGCGAGCTGGCCGGGCGGACGCTGGGCCTGCTGCCGTTGGGCACCGGCAACGACTTCGCCCGGACGCTCGGGCTGCCGCTCGAGCCCGTCCACGCCGCGGAAGCACTGCTCTCCGGCGGACGCCGGCGCATGGACCTGGTCGTCGACGACCGCGACCGGGTCGTGGTCAACAACGTCCACGTCGGCACCGGGGCCGAGGCCGGCCGGCACGGCGCGACCTGGAAGGAGCGGCTGAGCCCGTTCGGCCTCGGCCTGCTCGGCTACCCGATCGGCGCCGCGCGGACGGCGCTGCGACCCGAGGTGCTCCGGCTGCGGGTGGAGGCCGACGGCGACGTGGTCGTCGAGCCCGAGCGACCCGTGCTGATGGTGGCGGTCGGCAACGGCGCCAGCGTCGGCGGCGGCGCGGAGATCACCCCGGATGCCGACCCGGCCGACGGGCGGGTGGACGTGATGGTCTCCTACGCGACCGGCCCCTGGGCCCGGATCGGGTACGCCGTGGACGTGCTCCGGGCCCGGCATCCCGAGCGCGACGACGTGCACACGTTGCGGGCGACGGCGGTCACGGTGAGCGGCGAGGACTTCTGGGTCAGCGCCGACGGCGAGCTGGAGGGCCCCGTCTCCCACCGCTCCTGGCGGGTCCTGCCCACGGCGTACACGCTGATCGTGCCCGCCTGAGGCCGCGAGCCCTCTCACCGACCAGGTGCGGCTCTCCGGACTGCGAGGAGTGTCCTGGTCGTCTCCGAGGCGGAGTTGCCCAGCGTCACCGCGACGTCCTCACACCCGGCGTTCGCGGCCCGCCCAGTACTGTTCCCGGATCGCGCGCCGCATGACCTTGCCTGTCGGCGCCTTCGGCAGCTCCGCGACGAGCTCAACGGCCTTCGGAGCCTTGTATCGCGCAAGCTTGCTCTTGCAGTGGTCGATGATCGCCTTCTTCAGGTCCTCCTCGGACTCCGCGGGAGGCCGAGCACCGATGGCCGCGACGACGACGATCGCTTCGCCCCACTTCTCGTCCGGCACTCCGACGACGGCGCACTCGCGGATCCAGTCCAGCTGGTAGATCGTGCTCTCCACCTCGTTGGGATACACGTTGAGTCCGCCGGTGACGATCATCTCCTTGATCCGGTCGGTGATGTACAGATAGCCCTCGTCGTCCAGATGCCCGACATCGCCGGTCTTCAGCCACCCGTCGATGAACGACGCCGCCGTCTGCTCCGGGTTGCGCCAATAGCACGACATCGTCGTCCGAGACCTGACCAGGATCTCGCCCGTAGTCCCGGGCGGGGCCGGGGTTCCATCCTGGTCGTGGATCTCCACCTCGACCACGGGCACCGGCCGGCCGGCCGATGACAGCACCTGCAGACGATCCTCCTCGATCGCTCGACGATGGTCGCGATCGGACAAGACGGTGATCGCCAGTGGTGCCTCGGTCAGCGCGTAGGCCTGGACGAACTTAGCCGGGAGCACCTCCATCGCCTTCCTCAGCTTCGTCGGCGCGATCGGCGCGCCGACGTAGAAGACGCAATCCAGGCCGTCCAGCCGCCGCGGTACCGCGCACTGCTCGGCGGCCAGGTCGTTGACCATCGTGGGCACCAGCGGCATTACCGTGACGCTGTACCGATCGACCGCCTCCAGGCAGCCCGCAGCCGTGTAGGGATGCATCATCCGCTGCGTGCCACCCGCGACCCCCGATACCAGCGCGGCCACGCTGGTGAAGTGGGCTAGTGGCGCCGAGTGAAGTACGACCTCCGATCCATCGATGCTCGGTAGCGCGTGTCCGACCTGCTGCAGCAGGGCGACCAGACCCTCCTGGCTGACAGCCGCGCCCTTCGGCGCGCCAGTGGTCCCCGAGGTGTAGTACAGCGAGGCCAGCCAGTCCGGTTGCACGGCGTCCGCGGCTTGCTTGGCCTCACCTGTCGGAGCGTTGGTTCGCAACAGGTCGATGCCGACGTCAGCCGCGCCGCCGGAATCCCGGCCCAGAGCCACGACGATCGGCCTCGTCTTCGAATCGGCCGACTGCCGGGAGATCTCCTCCGCCCACTGGGCGTCGGCCAGCACCGCGCTGACGGCCGCGTCGTTGAGGATGGCGACGACCTCCGCGGCACTCAGTCGCGGGCTGAGACCCACCCGAGCGAATCCGCACAGCAAGATCATCTGCTCGGCCAGCAGAAGGCGCGCCGAGTTCACCCCGATGAAGGCCACCCGGTCACCCGGCCGGACGCCCCTCTCCGCCAGCCAGTCCCCGATCGCATAGGCCCAATGCGTCAACTCGGCGTAGGTCAGCTGCTCGACGTCATCGACCACGGCCAGACGATCCCGATGCTGCCGGTATGCCCGGCCGAGGATGCGTGGCAACGTAAGTCGCGGCGGCTCCGCCGGACTCGCGACCAGGTGATCACGAATGTGCTCCGGTCCGAGTACTCCCGTCATCGGGCTCAGCTCCTTCCCAGTCTGCTGCGAGCTCCGCTTCTTGCTCACGCGTTTGCGAAGAAGACTTCACGCTGGATGACGTGCCGCATGATCTCGTCGGTGCCCCCGCCGAGCCGAAGGACGCGAATGTCCCGGAACATCTGCTCCACGACCCGACACATCTCACGCGAGTACCCCCGGGCACCGAGGATCTGCAGCGCGTTGTCACAGATCTCGAAGCCCTTGTTCGCGGCATAGAGCTTCGCCATCGCGGAGGAAGCCTGAGCGTCGACTCCGCTGTCGAACATCCGGGCAGCCTCGAGAGTGAGCAAGTGCGCGGCCTCAAGATCCGTCCGCATATCGGCGATCTTGTGGGAGACCGCCTGAAACTTGCGGATCGGCTGCTTGAACTGATGCCGCTCGCGCGCGTACTTCACGGCCTCTGCGAACGCTGCCCTGGCACAGCCCACCGCCCGTGAGGCGATGTCGACGCGCTCGGGGACGAGGCCGAACATCATCACCTCGTTGCCCTGTCCGTCCGCACCGACGCGGTCGGCCTCGGTCAGCGTCACCCCGTCGAACTTGACCCGGCAGTGGCTCAACCCGTGTACGCCGAGGGTGTCGATCTCCTCACTGGCATGTACGCCCTCGGCGGCGGTCGGCACCAGGAAGGCACTCAGCCGTTCGGCGATTCCGGCCTCAGGATTGGTGACGCAGTAGACCAGGATAACGTCGGCCTCCGCTGCGCCACTGATGAAGTGCTTCTCGCCCCGAAGGCGATAGCTGCCGTCCGCCTCTCTCACCGCGATGGTCTCGATCGATCCGGCGTCGGAGCCGGCGTTCGGCTCCGTGAGCCCGAGCGCGGTGGTCGATTCCCCGGAGGAGAACCGCGGCAGCCAGGTCCGCTTCTGCTCCTCCGACCCGTACTCCAGCAGCGGAGCCGTCACGAACACTCCGGTGACCGCACGCAGCGCAGCCAGCGATGGTGCCACCGACGCGATCCGCTCCTGGATGACGCAGTTGTGCAGCAGCGAGAGGCCCTCTCCGCCGTACTCGACAGGAACCATGGTGCCGATCAGACCTCTGCGGCCGAGCTCCGGCATCAGTGCGGCGATCGAGGTATCGCCAACAACGTCGGGATGTTCGGCCAGCATCGCGACGCATTCGTCGGCGACGGCGATCCAGTGGTCCAAGTCCGCGGGCATCGCGCCGCCTTGGCTTGAGCTCGTGGTGTCGGCGTGGGGTTTCATCAGATGTCAGTCCTTCTCTTCCGTTGCGGTCCGATTGCCTTTAGAAATAGCGCCATAGATCGTCCAGGACGAGATCGCTCGATGGAGCTTGGTGAACGATGGCCCCTTCCCTCATGATCAGGACGCGCTCCACATGTGCGAGTGTCTTCTGGACGTTCTGCTCGATCAGCAGCACCGCCATGCCGGTGTGAGCTCGTACCTCGTCGATGGCCCCGAGAACTCGGTCGAAGAGATTCGGCGCCAAGCCGAGAGAGGGCTCGTCAAGGATCAGCACGCGCGGCCGCCCCGCGATCGCGGAGCCGACAGCCAGCATCTGCTGCTGGCCCCCGCTGAGCGCGCCGGCCCGCTCCTTGAGGCGGTCGGCCAGCATGGGGAACAAGCGCAGCGCCGTCTCACGACCCGCCTCTTGTCCCTCGCGGTCGAGGAACCTGGTGGCCAAGGAGAGGTTCTCAGCGACGGTGAGGCTCGGGAAGGTGCCGCCTTCCTGGGGCACAAGCCGAAGGCCGCCGCTCAACAGCACCCGCGGCGGGGTGGCGGAGACGTCGTTGCCGTCGAAGACGACCCGCCCGTTCCAGATCGGCTGAAGTCCGATCAACGACGCAGCCGTCGTCGATTTCCCGGCGCCGTTGGGGCCGATCAGGCCGACGCTCGCTCCAAGCTCGACCGCGAAGCTCACCTGATCGAGGACACGTTGGTTGCCGTAGCCGCTCACGAGGCTCTCCACCTTCAGCACGGTCCCGCCTCCTGTCGATCCATGACGCCGGCCATCAACTCGTCCCGAAGTAGATCTCGGACAGCGAGCTGTCCGAGGTGACGTCGGCGAAGCTGCCGTCAGCGACGATGGCTCCCTCGTGCAGGAAGAGCACTCGGCACTCCATACTGCGTACGAATTGCATGTTGTGCTCCACGATGAGAATTGTTCGGCCGGAGCCCTTGAGATCCCTGATCACGCCCTCCATCAGCCGGACCGATGACGCGTCGAGACCCGCAGCAGGCTCGTCGAGGAGCAAGTGGCTGGCGCCCGAGGCCAGCAACTGCGCAAGACTCACCAGCTTGACCTCGGGGTAGGCCAGCTCTCCGACGAGGTGGTCCGCGCGCTGCGCAAGGCCGACCTGCTCCAAGTAGGCCAGCGCGGCGGTACGATCCGCTCGTTCGGCACGACGGACAGCGCTGATCGACACCAGGGATCTGAACCAGGACTCGCCAGGACTCCCCTGGCATCCCAGCATCACGTTCTCGAGGCAGGTCAGCTCCGGGAACATCCGCACTCGCTGAAAGCTCCGGATCATCCCGCGCGCCACGATCGCGGACGTGGTCACTCTTGCCAGTGAACGTCCGTCGAGGTGGATGCTGCCCCGGTCGGGCTCGAGGAAGCCGGTGAGGAGATTGAAGACCGTAGTCTTTCCCGCGCCGTTCGGACCGATCAGCGCGACAACGCTCGCGGTCGGCGTCTCGAACGTCAGGTCGTCGAGCACCACCTTGCCGCCGAACGACTTGTGCACCCCGGATACCTCGATCGTCATCGATCCGCCTCCGCCTCGGCCGTCGCCGAACCGGTCGTCCGTACCGGACGCCGACTGCCGTCGACGCTTCCGATTCGGGCTCCGGAGCCCTGGCCTCGGGACCCTCGCCACGTCGCACGCAGATTGGCGAGGCTTCCGATCCCTCCCGGGAAGAACCGGACGACCAGGATCAGGATCAGCCCGTAAATCGCCTGCTTCACCTGGGCAGCGACCGAGTCGGGCAGCGATATCCAGTCAAGGAACTGGGGCAGCACGATCAGCATGACGCAGGCTCCGAGGATCGGCCCCCGGATAGTCCCGATCCCTCCGATCACCAGCACCGACAGGATGAAGATCGCCTGGTCCAGGGCGAACGACGTGGGGTCGATGTAGGACACATAGCGCGCGTAGAGAACACCCGCGATCGCGGCGATCGCGGAGCTGACCGCGGTCGCCTTGACCTGGTGTCGACGGACTCGCTTGCCCAGTGCCTCCGTGGCCAGCGGGTCGTGCCGGATGGCGGCGAGGACCCTGGCGAGCGGCGATGTCGTGAGTCGCCACATCAGCACCGCCGTGAGTGCCACGACGACCCACACCAGGCCCGCATACTGCCAGTCCGTCTGGAACTCGATGCCGAGAATGGCAGGCCGCGGAATTCCGTAGATCCCGGCAGCGCCGTTGGTGACCCTCCGGGCGTTGGTGAAGACGTCGACGAGCGCGATCTGGACCGCGATCGAGGCCACCAGGAAGAGGTCACCGGTGAGCCTTCCGGACGCATAGGCCATCAGGGCTCCGAACCCGCCGGCGACCGCGATCGTCAGCAAGACCTCCAGCCACAGTCCGTGGTCGGTCTTCGTCGTGACCAGAGCGGCGGCGTAGGCACCGAGCCCGAACACGGCCGCGTGCGACAGGGAGAGTATCCCGGTGCGCCCGATCAGCAGGTCCAAGGAGAGCGCGAGGATCGCGAAGATCCCTGCCAGTACGGCAAGTCCGGCCAGCAGATCCATCGCTACACCCCGGCCGCGCGGTCGGCGGTCTTGAGTCCGCCCGGCTTGACCGCGAGCAGAAGGAGGAACGCCACCAAAGCCGCCGTGGTCTGCCATTCCGCAGCCAGCCTCATGACGGTGATGCTCTGGATCATCCCGAAGACGAGGGCTGCCACGAACGCACCGGTGACATTCCCTCGCCCTCCGACGAAGGCGGTAGTGGCGGCGAGAATGAACAGCGTCGTCCCGCCGTACGGCTCGGCACCGGAAGCCAGGACGGTGAGCGCGCCTGCGCTTCCCAAGAGGGCGGACGCCACCACATACGTGCGCCGGTACACGCGCTTCACATCGATTCCCACGATCGCGGCGGTACGCGGATTGTCGGCGGTGGCGACGATCTCGCGACCCGATGAGGTTCGCTTCAGGTAGGTCCGGACGAATGCCCAAGTAGCGAACGCGAGTGCCACTGTCAGGAGCTGGTTGTTCGTGACGCCAAGACTGGGAGTCAGCTCGTGCCGGTGGCTGAGGACCTCAACGGTCCTCAGGCGTGGTTGAACACCGAAGAACAAGGCCAGGACGTTCTGGATCACCACCATCGTTCCCAATGAGGCGATGAAGAGCGCCAGTGGCGACACTCCGCGTGTCTCGAGCGGCTCGTAGACCAAGATGTGAATCCCGACGCCGACGACGGCCGCGACCAGGATCGCCGCGACGAATGCCAGCGGCCAGATCGTAGGGACGACCTCCAGCACGACGAACGCGCTGTAGGCGGCCACGGCGACGACCGCCGACTGAGCCACATGGAAGTGGCCGGTGGTCCCATAGACGAGGCTGAACGACACCCCGCTGACGGCAATCACGGAGCCGGCGACTACCCCGTAGACCACGAGCTGGAGGAAGAGGCTCATCGTTCCTGCTCCATTCGGTGAGCGCCGGCTTCGGTCCAGCTCGTGGTCACGACAGGGCTACTTGAGATCATCGATCTCGATCCGTGCCACCACCTTGTCGACACCACCGGACTCGACGACGGCGACGTCGAACGGGCTCAGGGCGGAGTTCTTCTCGTTGAAGGCGAGCTTTCCGTTCACTGTGTCGAAGGTGCCGATGGCCTTGATGGCCTCGGCCAGCGCCTCGCCGTCGACCTTGTCGGCCGTCTTCAGCGCGTGCTCGTAAGCATCGGCGAAGATCGTCACCCCGTTGTAGTAGTTCGCCGCGTACAAGTCGGGTTCGGATCCGTACGTCGCCTTGTAGTCGCTGGTGAAGTCACCGGTCGGCTCGAACCGAAGCGAGGTGTGGTACATCCCGACGGCCTCGGGAATGCCCTTCGTATCGCCTGAGACAGTCACGGTGGTGCCGACGGGGGTGGCCTTGAGGCCAAGTTCCCGGATCTGCTTGAGCACTAGCTGCGCATCGCGGCCGAAGGCTGTGAAGTAGATCGTGTCGGCACCATGCTGTTTGAGCTGGCTGAGCTGCGCACGGTAGTCGGTGGATCCGAGCGCGTAGCTCGCCGACGCGACGACCTTGCCGCCTGCAGCCTCGAACGCGGCCGTCCAGACCTGCTTTCCGCCGTTCCCGTACGCGTCGTTCGCGCTCAACACGACGGAGGTCTTGCCAAGGTTGTTCGCCGCAAAGCCCGCCATCGCCGAGAGCTCGGTCCCTTGCAGAGGAATGTTGTTGTAGAGGAACTTGCTGAGGCCGCCCAGCTCGTCGTTCTGGCCACCGCCGTTCATCAGCGCCATGCGATCCTGCTCGGCGATCGGCGTCACGGCCATGATGTTGTCGGAGGAGCTGACTAGGACGTACTCGATGTCCTTCTCGCTCGCCAGGCGCTTCATCGCCGTCACGGCCTTGGTCGTCACGGCCGCGCTGTCCTCGTAGACGACCTTGAGCTTCTTCCCGGCGATACCGCCGTTGTCGTTGATGTGCTTCGCGGCGAGCTCCGTGCCGTTCTTCATCAACTCGCCAATGGCCGCGCCGGGGCCGGTGAGCGGAAGGATCGCGCCGATCCGCAGGCCCGCGTCGCTCGCCTTCTCGTCGCTACTGCCGCAGGCCGTGAGCACCGAGGTCGCTGCGAGTGCCGTCGCGGTCAACGCGACCGAGAGCCGTCTGAACCTTGCCATGTGAGATGACCTTTCGCATGTCTCGGAGGAGGAGGGGCGGTGGCATCACCTGTCGCCGCCATCCAGTGAGATGTCCATCGACTTGAATAGTGAATCGGAAGTCACAATCTATGGACAGTCCCGAGCCGTTGTCAAGACGTCTGGCCGGCGCTCTCGAGGCCGCGACAGCCGGCCCGAGAGCGAGATCCGCGGAAGGTTCCCCCGCAGGATCCCCGCGCGAATGGCGGCGTAAGGGCGCCTCGCCAACTCGGCGACGAGCCGGACGACTTCCCTTGCCGTCGCCGCGCGGGCTATGCTGGCTCTAGTCAATACAGATTCACTAGGAGAGTGTGTGGACTTCAGCGAGGCGACAGAGTTGACGGCCCTCAGGCAAGCCGTGCGGTCGGTCATGAGCCCGTTCGGCGGGGCGTGGTATGCCCAGCGGGCCGAGGAGCGCTCCGCCACCGAGGAGGCCTGGCAGGCGCTGGGCCGCAACGGATTTCTCGGCGTCAACCTCCCCGAGGAGTACGGCGGCGGCGGTGCCGGCATGCAGGAGCTCGCCATCGTCTGCGAAGAGTCCGCCGCAGTGGGCTGTCCACAACTGCTGCTCCTGGTGTCAGCCGCCATCAGCGGCGAGATCCTGGCCAGGTACGGCACTCCCGAGCAGCAGCGAGAATGGCTGCCCGAGATGGCCAGTGGGGCGAGGAAGATCGTCTTCGCGATCACCGAGCCCGAGGCCGGAACCAACTCTCATCGCATCGCCACCCAGGCCAGGCGGGATGGCGACGACTGGCTGATCAGTGGCCAGAAGTACTACATCTCCGGAGTAGACGTCGCCGACGCCATCCTGGTCGTGGCACGCACCGGAGTGGACGAGCAGCAACGCGCGCGGCTCACGTTGTTCCTCGTCCCGACCGACGTCGACGGTCTGGTGGCCCAGACCCTGCCGGTCTCGCTGGCACTGCCCGAACGCCAGTTCACCCTCTTCCTCGACGACGTCAGGGTGGGGCCGGACGCCCTCGTGGGTGCCGAGGGCGAAGGCTTCAGGCAGGTCTTCCACGGCCTGAACCCCGAGCGGATCACCGGCGCCGCGCTGTGTGTGGGAATCGCCCACTACGTCCTGGAGCGTGCCGTGAGCTATGCGAACGACCGTCGGGTCTTCGACGCGCCGATCGGTGCCTACCAAGGAGTTGCACATCCACTGGCCAAGGCCAGGATCGAGACCGACCTGGCCGCGCTGATGACACGAAAGGCCGCCTGGTTGCACGACCGGGATGAGCCGGCCGGGACCGCCTCGAACATGGCGAAGTACGCCGCGGCCGAGGCCGCGTACTTCGCGGCGGACTGCGCCCTCCAGACTCACGGCGGCAACGGTGTCGCGCAGGAGTACGGCCTGGTGCCGCTCTGGGGCCTCGCCCGTCTGCTCCGGATAGCCCCGGTCAATCGGGAGATGATCCTGAACCACATAGCGCAGCACTCCCTCGGCCTGCCTCGCTCGTACTGAACAACGCCCACCATGTTCCATAGAAAGCAGCCGCAATGACAGAAGCACGTGTCGAAGCCGGCACCGTTCTGCGCAGCGTGATCGATCCGGCCAGTGAGCAGTATCGGCAGAATCGCGAGGCGCACCTGGCCAGCCTCGCAGCACTGGACGAGCAACTCGACAAGGCTCGACGGGGCGGCGGCGAGAAGTACCTCGCTCGTCATCGCGCGCGGGGCCGGCTGCTGGCCCGCGAGCGGATCGAGCTGCTGCTGGATCGGGACGCGCCGTTCCTCGAGCTGTCTTCTCTGGCGGCGTGGGGATCGGCCTTCACCGTCGGCGCGAGTGTGGTCACCGGGGTCGGCCAGGTCAGCGGCATCGAGGTCGTCATCATCGCGCACGATCCGACGGTGCGGGGTGGCGCAATGAACCCGTACAGCCTCAAGAAGACTCTGCGTGCCCTGGAGATCGCGAAGTCCAATCGTCTGCCGGTGGTCAATCTCGTGGAGTCGGGCGGAGCGGATCTTCCAAGCCAGAGCAAGCTCTTCGTCCAGGCCGGCCAGATCTTCCGCGATCTGTCGGAGCTCTCAGCCATGGGAGTACCCACCCTGGCCCTCGTCTTCGGGAACTCGACAGCGGGTGGTGCCTACGTCCCGGGCATGTGTGACTACGCCGTCTTGGTCGATCAGCAGGCGAAGGTGTTCCTCGGCGGTCCGCCGTTGGTGAAGATGGCCACGGGAGAGGAGGCCGATGCCGAAGAGCTCGGCGGCGCCGCGATGCACAGCCGAGTGTCCGGGCTCGGGGACTACTTCGCGGTCGATGAGCATGACGCGCTGAGGATCGGCCGCCGCATCCTCTCGGAGATGAATTGGCGGCGACCCGGCATCGAATGCCGGGCGAGGGCGGTCGACGAGCCGATCTACGACTCCGAGGAGCTGCTGGGCATCGTCTCTGCCGACATGCGCGTTCCGTTCGATCCGCGCGACGTGATCGCCCGGGTGGTGGACGGATCTCGATTCGGTGAGTACAAGCCGGGCTACGGGACCAGCCTGGTCACCGGCTGGGCGACGATCCACGGGTTCCCCGTCGGAGTCCTCGCGAACGCGCGCGGCGTGCTGTTCAGCGAAGAAGCGGAGAAGGCCGCCGAGTTCATCCAGCTCGCGAACCAGATCGATACCTCGCTGGTCTTCCTGCAGAACACCACCGGCTTCATGGTCGGGACGGAGTACGAGCGGAAAGGCATCATCAAGGACGGCGCCAAGATGATCAACGCGGTAACGAACAGCAGCGTGCCGCATTTCACCATCAACATGGCAGCGTCGTTCGGGGCCGGCAACTACGGCATGAGTGGACGTGCCTACGGGCCTCGGTTCATGTTCTCCTGGATCGGCGCGAAGCTCGCCGTGATGGGCGCAACCCAGCTCGCCGGCGTCTTGTCGATCGTGGGTCGCGAGGCCGCCAAGTCTGCCGGACATGCGTTCGACTCCGGGGCCGACGAGGAGCAGCGCCGGCGTATCGAGGAGCAGATCGCGGCAGAGTCACACGCCTTCTTCGTCAGCGGAGAGCTGTACGACGACGGGGTGATCGATCCTCGGGACACGCGTTCCGTGCTCGGGATCTCGCTGTCCGCAGCCCACAACGCCACCATCGAGGGACGCCGTGGATACGGCGTCTTCAGGATGTGATCACGCCATGATAAAGAGCCTCCTCGTCGCCAATCGCGGCGAGATCGCGTCCCGGATCATTCGGACGGCGCGCGACCTGGACATCCGGACGGTGGCGGTCTACTCCGACGCCGACGTCACCACGCCCTACGTCCGCGAAGCGGACGAGGCCATCCGGCTGCCTGGCGTGACGACGACGGACACCTACCTACGCTCCGACCTCCTCCTCCAAGCCGCCGCTCGCGCCCAGGTCGACGCTGTCCATCCGGGCTACGGGTTCTTGAGCGAGAGCGCGGGCTTCGCACGCGCATGCGCCGATGTCGGTCTGATCTTCGTTGGTCCGCCACCGGAAGCCATGGAGGCGATGGGATCGAAGACCCGAGCGAGAAGACTGATGGCCGATGCCGGGGTACCGGTCCTTGACGGCTTCACCATCGACGACGGCCTGTCCGAGGCCGATCTCAGCGCCGTGGCCGAGAAGATCGGATACCCGATCCTCGTCAAGGCCTCCTATGGTGGCGGCGGGCGAGGCATGCGCATGGTCAGCTCGGACGAGGAGCTGGGGCCCGCCGTGGCGACCGCGCAGCGTGAGGCCAAAGCCTGGTTCGGCAATGACAGCGTCTTCTTGGAGCGTCTTGTCCAGAGCCCTCGTCACATCGAAGTACAGGTGTTCGCCGACACTCACGGGCAGGTCGTACACCTCTACGAGCGAGAGTGCTCGATCCAGCGTCGATACCAGAAGATCATCGAGGAGGCGCCGGCCTCCTCGGTCGATGACCAGCTCCGTGCGCGACTCGGATCGGCCGCTGTCGAGGCAGCCCGCGCGATCGGCTATGTCGGTGCGGGCACTGTCGAGTTCATCGTCTCGCCCACGGACGAGTTCTGGTTCCTGGAGATGAACACCCGCCTTCAGGTCGAGCATCCCGTGACCGAGCTGGTGACCGGGACCGATCTCGTCCGTGCTCAGCTGCTCGTTGCCGAGGGGCATCCGTTGCCGGCAGAGGTCGCGAAGCCCACGTTGGCGGGTCACGCCATCGAGGTTCGCCTCTGCGCGGAGGACGTGACAGCGGGATTCCAGCCGACACCGGGCATCGTGCGTGACCTCGGCTGGCCCAGCGGTGAGGGCATCCGCGTGGACAGCGGTGTCGCCGAGGGGACGGCGGTGAGTCACCACTACGACTCTCTGCTCGCCAAGATCATCGTGCATGCGCCCGACCGGGAGCTGGCGCGTCGCCGGATGGCTCGCGCTCTGGTCGACACCCGGCTCGACGGTGTGACCACCAACCGAGAGCTGCTGCTGGCGATCATGCGCGAACCCGAGTTCGCCCGCGGGGAGGTCGACACCGGGTACCTGAGCCGGCATGACGCCGCGAGCCTGGCCGCAGGCGTCGCCACGGCTGCGGTGACGCCACATCTGATAGCCGCCGCAATCGTCGAGGCGTCGCGTCGACGCCGAGCGCGCTCGATCCTGCCCGACCTCCCGATCGGCTGGCGTAACGTGCCCACGACGCCGGCTCAGATGGAGTATCGGTTGGACGACATCGTGCGTCGAGTCGACTACCGCATCATCCGGGACCATGCCGTGGTGAACGTCGACGGGAGCCCACACGAGGTCGTGATTCACGATGCCACCGGCGACCTCGCCATCGATGGATTCCGCCGACAGTACCGAGTCGTGTCTCGGGCCGGTGGTGTGACGGTGTCGTCGATGCTCGGATGCACAACCTTCTCCGAGATTCCTCGGTTCACCGAACCCGACGGCATCGCTCCCGAGGGATCGCTGATCGCACCGATGCCTGGGTCCGTGATCCAGGTGGTCGTGGCCGAGGGGGACCACGTCGACAAGGGAGACGTGGTCGTCGCACTCGAGGCCATGAAGATGGAGCATCTCCTGCGCGCCCCTCATGCGGGACGGGTCGCACGGCTCAGCGCACGCGAGGGCGAGTCGGTCGACGCCGGAGCCGTGGTCGCGGTCATCGACGAGGCACCGAGATGACCACGGCGGTGAGCTACCGTCGCGACGGGCCGGTGGCCTGGATCACCATCGAGCGCCCGGAGACACGCAACGCGTTGTCCGGGGAGGTGCGCGCCACACTGACCACCCGGCTCCACGAGCTGGCTGAAGATCGAGATGCCTTGGTCGGCGTGCTCACCGGACGAGGCGACAAGGCGTTCTGCGCGGGCGGTGATCTCAAGGAGATGAGCACGACGACTCTGCGGGTGCCGCCGAGGGACTTCGTGCCACAGGTCGGCCGGACCATAGAGCTCGACAAACCACTGATCGGAGCGATCAACGGTCTGGCCTATGCCGGGGGGTTCATGCTCGCGCAGAACTGCGATCTCCTCATCGCCGCCGAGCACGCGCGATTCGCCGTCACCGAAGTCAAGGTCGGACGGGGTGTCCCGTGGGCGGTTCCACTGGTCGACCTGGTCGGATCGCGAACGGCGATGCAGCTGTTGTTGACCGGCGACCCGATCGACGCGCATCGCGCCTTCGAGCTTGGCCTCGTCAACAAGGTCGTCGCGGCAGAGGACCTGTGCCACGAGACCCAGGACTGGGCGCTTCGGATCGCCGCCAATGCACCCTTGTCCGTCCGTGCGGCCAAGGCCACCGTTCAGCTCGCCGAACGACTCCCGCGCGACCAGGCGTTCACCGCGGCTGACCGGATCTGGGAGCCGGTCTATCTCAGCCAGGACGCGCAAGAGGGTCCCACTGCCTTCGCCGAGCGTCGCCCACCGAGTTGGAAGGGGCGTTGAACGTGCCACACCGGGACCCTGTGCGGATCGCCAATGTGTCCGGCTTCTACGGCGATGACCCGCATGCGATGAGGGCGATGGTCGAAGCCGGGCCGGTCGATGTCCTGACCGGAGACTATCTCGCCGAGTTGACGATGCTGATCCTGTGGAAGGCCCGCCGGCGGGACCCGAGCGCGGGCTACGCACACACGTTCCTGCCCCAATTGGAGTCAGTCCTGGGGACTTGCCTGGACCGTGGCACCAAGATCGTCGTCAACGCCGGTGGCCTCAACCCTGGGGGTCTTGCCGCACGAGTGAAGGATCTTGCGTCTCGACTCGGCCTGAAGCCTGCGGTGGCGTGGGTGCGAGGGGACGACTTCGTCGATCGGGTACCAGCCCTGCTGAGGTCAGGTGTCGATCTGACTCATCTCGACACCGGGAGGCCACTGACCGGTGACCCGGTCACGGCGAACGCCTACCTCGGCGGTTGGGGCATCACCGAGGCGCTCGCTCAGGGCGCGGACATCGTGATCACCGGACGAGTCACCGACGCCTCGCTGGTCACGGGACCGGCCGCCTGGTGGCACGACTGGGCAAACGACGACTGGGACGCGCTGGCCGGCGCTGTCGTCGCCGGTCATGTCGTCGAGTGTGGACCGCAAGCCTGCGGAGGCAACTACCCCTTCCTCGAGGAACTGGCCGACCTTGGCTATCCGGGCTTCCCCATCGCCGAGGTGGCCCACGACGGTTCGTGCCTGATCACCAAGCAGGAGAGCACCGGAGGCGGAGTGACGGTGGGGACCGTCACGGCGCAGCTGCTGTATGAGATCGCGGACCCGGCCTACGCGAATCCCGACGTGATAGCGCGGTTCGACACGATCGCGATATCCCAGGACGGCCAGAACCGCGTTCGGCTCTCCGGCACAAAGGGACTCCCTCCCACCGACCGGCTGAAGGCAGCGATCAACCTCGATGGAGGCTACCGGAACACGGTCACGTTCGTTCTCACCGGAGCGGACATCGAGGCGAAGGCGGCTGCTGCGGAGCGGCATCTCTTCGAGCGGCTGGGCGGGCGCGGGCGCTTCGATGAGGTTGACGTCGACCTGATCAGGTCAGATCGCGACGATGCCCCCCGTACCGCGGAGGCGACCGCCCGACTGAGTGTCACCGTGAAGTCTCCAGACGAAGCACCGGTCGGGCGGTCGTTCAGCAACACGGCGACCGCGATGGCGGTCGCCAGCTACGCCGGTCTCCACACCACGACACCGCCTCGTGGGGCGACCGCGTTCGGGATCTACTGGCCGTCCCTGATACCGCGAGCGCACGTTCATCACGAAGTCGTCCTGCCCGATGGCTCGGTCCGCTCCATCGCGAGCCCACCGCTGGGCCCTTCGGTACAGGTCGGTCCTGTGAACACCTCATCACGACCGTCGTCTGACGAGGACGAGGTCTCGGTCGAACGGCTCGGCCTGATAGTGGGTGGGCGCTCGGGAGACAAGGGTGGAAACGCCAACGTCGGGCTGTGGGCATGGACCGATCTCGCCTACCAATGGCTGCTCGCCACCCTCGACGCGACCACCTTCCGGATACTGCTCCCAGAAGCCGACGACCTCGTCGTAGACCGATATGTTCTGGGCAACCTCAGAGCGGTGAACTTCGTTGTGAGGGGCTGGCTCGGTGACGGGGTTGCGGCATGCACACGCCCGGATCCGCAGGCGAAGGGCCTGGCGGAGTACATCCGCTCGCGTCGCTTGGCGATCCCCGTCTCCGTTCTGGCGAGTGCGTCGACCGGCACCGACGGACCCGGAAGGAGCCCTGGAGCCCGGGACTGTCACCTAGGCAGCATCAGGCAAGCAGTCAGGGAATGAGGATGTTGATGGCACTTACTGTCATGAGAGCTCGCAGAGTCCACCGTGGCGGGACCCACCGCGGTCAGGCTCGGGTGCCGGTCACGACCTGTGCCGGATCTCACCTGAGCTCCTGCCCAGACGGTCTCCGGCGATTGTGATGACCGATCTCAGCTCACCGGGCCAGCCGCCGAGGACTCGTGACCCCGAGCGAAGCCAGAAGATACTGGCAGCGGCGGCGCGGCTGTTCGCCGCCCACGGCTTTCATCCGGTCAGCCTCGCCGATATCGGCCGAGATGCCGGCGTCGTCGGTTCCGGCATCTACCGGCACTTCGACAACAAGGTTGCGGTCCTGGTCGCGCTCCTCGACCAGGCGATGTCCGACCTGATGACGAACACCGAGGAACTCTTGGAGTCGTCCTTGCCACCGGACGAGACGATGCTCGGATTGATCGAGACTCAGATCCAGTTCTGCCTCGAGCACGGACTCTCCGTCCAGCTGTACCGCTCCGAGTTGACCGCGTTGAGCGAGGAGGATGCCCGCCGCCTCCGTCGCCTCCAACGTCGGTACAACGAGGAGTGGGTCAGCGCGCTCCTCGAGGTGCGCCCCGACCTCAACGAGGAGACGGCCCGGGGGCTCGTGCATGCGGCGATCGGCGCGATCCAGTCACTGGTCACGTATTCGAGTGAGCTGGCCGCGGACCGCCGAGCGGAGCTCCTGCGCGGCGCCGCACGGCGATGCCTCGGCTTGTGAGGGACGCGGTGCCCTGCTAGACAAACCGGCCGGAGAGGTCAGTCGAGCAGGGCGTCGTACGCCTCGGGGCTGCAGTCGCGGAGGAACTGGGCGCAGCGCTCCTGCTCGGCGGTCTCGCCGATGGCGCCGGCGGACTTGGCGAGCAGGGCGAGGACGCTCAGGAAGCCGCGGTTGGGGACGTGGCTCCAGGGCACTGGCCCGTGGCCCTTCCAGCCGTTGCGGCGCAACAGGTCAAGACTGCGGTGGTAGCCGACACGGGCGTAGGCATAGACGGTGACCGGGTCGCCGTCGGCCGCGGCCAGGGAGGCGCCCAGCAACGACCAGGCCAGTGGCGACTCCGGGTGGGCGATCACGAGATCGCGCGGCTCCGTGCCCGTGGAGCGGTCGGCGGCTGCCGGGTCCTCCGGCAGCAGGGTCGGCGGCGGGCCTGCAATCAGATCTGGGTAGTCCATGGCCTGATTGTCCATGGCGAGGTGTTGACTGGTCCCCGTGACCCAGACCGCGACCCCCAGGACGACTCCCGATTCTGAGGCTCGCCCCTGGCCGGCACTCTTCGCGCTCTGCCTCGGCTTCTTCATGATCCTGGTCGACACCACGATCGTGACGGTGGCGACTCCCTCGATCATGGAGGACCTGGACGCCGGCGTGAACTCCGTGGTGTGGGTGACCAGCGCCTACCTGCTGGCGTACGCCGTGCCGGTGCTGATCACCGGGCGGCTCGGCGACCGGTTCGGCCCCAAGCGGCTCTACCAGACCGGTCTCGCGGTGTTCACGCTCGCGTCGCTGTGGTGCGGACTGACCACCACGGTGGAGATGCTGATCGTGGCGCGGGTCTTCCAGGGCCTCGGCGCCTCGATGATGACCCCCATCGCC
>CAZTHV010000005.1:0-9173 GCA_964613165.1 uncultured Marmoricola sp. | reverse complement strand
CCGCAGACGATGGCGGTGATCACCCGGATCTTCCCCGCCAACCACCGCGGCCAGGCGATGGCGCTGTGGGGGGCGACCGCAGGCGTGGCCACGCTGGTCGGGCCGCTTCTCGGCGGCGTGCTGATCGACGCGGCCGGCTGGGAGTGGATCTTCATCGTCAACGTCCCGGTCGGGATCGTCGCGTTCGTGCTGGCCTCCCGGCTCGTGCCGAACCTGGAGACCCACAACCACCGGTTCGACTGGCTGGGGGTGGCCCTGAGCGGAGTCGGCATGCTGCTGCTGGTGTTCGGCCTCCAGGAGGGCCACCAGTACGACTGGGGCACGATCGTCGGGCCGATCACGGTGTGGCGGCTGATCGGAGCCGGGATCCTCGTGCTCGGGATCTTCGTGTGGTGGCAGGCGCGCAACCGCAACGAGCCGCTGGTGCCGCTCAGGGTGTTCCGGGACCGGAACTTCTCGGTGTCGGACGTCGCGATCTCGACGATGTCGTTCAGCGCGACCGCCATGGGCTTCCCGCTGATGCTGTACGCCCAGATGGTCCGCGGCCTCTCGCCGACCGGGGCCGCGCTGCTGACGGTGCCGATGGCGATCATGTCCATCGTGATGGCCCCGGTTGCCGGCCGGCTCACCGACCGGGTCCACCCCCGACTGCTCGCCTGCACCGGCTTCGCCGTGGCGGCGACCGGTCTGTACTGGCTGTCCACGGCCACCCGGCCGGACTCGGCCACCTGGGAGCTCCTGGTGCCGATGGGCCTCTTCGGGATCGGCACCTCCTTCACCTGGGGACCGTTGGCGGCGACCGCCACCCGCAACCTCCCGCCACAGCTGGCCGGGGCCGGCTCGGGCGTCTACAACGCCACTCGGCAGGTCGGCGCCGTCCTGGGCTCGGCGGCGATCGCGGTGCTGATGGACGCGCGCCTGGCCGTGCACCTGCCCAGCCTGTCGACCGGCGGCCCGCCCGAGATCGCCGGCCAGAGCCTGCCGCCCGCGCTCCACGCGCCGTTCAGCGCGGCGATGTCGGAGGCGGTCCTGCTCCCCGTCGGGATCCTGCTGCTGGGCATGGTGACCAGCCTGCTCTTCGTGAGACCACGGCACCTCTCCGTGCCGGTCGCGGTCGCGGTCGCGCCGGCCCAGGCTCAGCCGATGGAGTGACCGGTGCTGCGCAGGTTCTCGCAGGCCTCGACCACGCGAGCGGCCATGGCGGCCTCGCCGGCCTTGCCCCACGAGCGCGGGTCGTAGAGCTTCTTGTTGCCGACCTCGCCGTCGATCTTGAGCACGCCGTCGTAGTGGGTGAACATGTGCGCGGCGACCGGGCGGGTGAAGGCGTACTGGGTGTCGGTGTCGATGTTCATCTTCACCACGCCGTAGTCGACCGCGGCGCCGATCTCCTCGGCCGAGGAGCCCGAGCCACCGTGGAAGACCAGGTCGAACGGCCGGGCCCCGGCCTCCAGACCGAGCTTGGCGACGACCGCCTCCTGGGCGGCCTTGAGGATCTCCGGGCGAAGCTTGACGTTGCCCGGCTTGTAGACGCCGTGCACATTGCCGAAGGTCAGCGCGGTCAGGTAGCGGCCCTTCTCACCGACGCCGAGTGCCGCGACGGTGGCCAGCGCGTCCTCGGGCGTGGTGTAGAGCTTCTCGTCGATCGCGCCGACGATGCCGTCCTCCTCGCCGCCGACCACGCCGACCTCGATCTCCAGGATGATGTGGGCCGCGGCGCACTTGGCGAGCAGCTCCTCGGCGATCTGCAGGTTCTCCTCCAGGGGTACGGCGGAGCCGTCCCACATGTGCGACTGGAAGAGCGGCGCCTCGCCCCGGGCGACCCGCTCGACGGAGATGTCCACGAGTGGGCGGACGAAGCCGTCCAGCTTGCCCTGGGGGCAGTGGTCGGTGTGCAGCGCGATGTTCACCGGGTAGCTCTTGGCGACCTCGGCCGCGTAGGCCGCGAAGGCGACCGAGCCGGTCACCATGTTCTTCACACCGGGGCCGGAGAGGTACTCCGCGCCACCGGTGGAGATCTGCACGATGCCGTCGCTGCCGGCATCGGCGAAGCCCTGCAGCGCGGCGTTCAGCGTCTGGGAGGAGGTCACATTGATCGCCGGGAACGCGAAGGACCTCGCCTTCGCGGCGTCGAGCATCTCGGCGTACTTCTCGGGGGTGGCGATGGGCATCTGGCTTCCCTTCAAGCGTGATGGACCTGCGGTCAACCCTAGTCCGTCGACCTACCCCCGCCGAGGGGGCCCGCGGCCCGCTCGGCCGGCTCGGCATCCCGGCCATGCCACCACGCTCTTGCCCGCGCTAATACCTAGAACTACTATGCATTGCAGTTCGAGGTCGAGGGACCGAGAGGAGCGGGCATGCGGATCAGCAAGGACCTGGTCGCGGCGTCGGCCGCGCCGCTGGTGCTGGGCATCCTGGCCGAGGGCGAGAGCTACGGCTACGCGATCGTGAAGCGGGTCGGCGAGCTCTCCGGCGGGCGGCTGGAGTGGACCGACGGCTTCCTCTACCCGATGCTGCACCGGCTCGAGCGGCTCGGTCACGTCGAGTCGTCGTGGCGGTCGCCGGAGGGCGAGCGGCGCCGCAAGTACTACCGGATCACCGACCAGGGCCGCGCCGAGCTGGCCGACCATCAGCGGCAGTGGTCCGCGGTCCTCGACACGCTCGGCGGCCTCTGGAGCGATGCGCTGCCCACGGCCGTGCCGCTCTGGGAGGGAGACCGATGAGCCCCGCGGACATCATCGACCGCCAGGTCGGCGAGTGGCGGGCCTACATGCGCTCCCACCGCGCGCTGCGGACCGACGACCTGGACGAGCTCGAGGACCACCTGCGCGGCCGCATCGACGATCTGCGTGCCACCGGCCTGGACGACGAGGAGGCGTTCCTGGTCGCGGTACGACGCATGGGCAGCCTGGACGAGCTGACCCGCGAGTTCGCGCGGGAGCACTCCGATCGGCTCTGGAAGCAGCTGGTCCTCACTGCCGAGCCGGAGCGGAGTCGCGGCCCCGACCGGGTCTTCGCCGCGGCACTCGTGGCCGCTCTCGTGGCGGCGGTCTCGATCAAGCTGCCGGCCCTTGCCGGCGTGCGCATGGACGGCGACGACGCCGTCTTCTACGTCCTGAACGCGGGTCTCTTCGCCCTGGCGCCCCTGGCGGGGTACTTCCTGTGGGCCCGAGGCGCCACCATCCCGGTCGTCGCGACGGTCGCCGCGCTGTTCGTCCTCGGCGCCGTCGGAGCGAACGCCTTCGGCATCGAGGACGGCAGCATGGCCCTGCTGCTCACCGCCATCCACCTGCCGATCGCGCTCTGGCTGACCGTCGGCGTCGCGTACGCGGCGGGCGACTGGCGCTCGGATCTCCAGCGGATGGACTTCATCCGGTTCACCGGCGAGTGGTTCGTCTACTACGTGCTGATCGCCCTGGGTGGCGGCGTGCTCACCGGACTGCTCCTCGGCATCTTCGGTGCTATCGGCGTCGACATCGACCTCTTCGTGACCACCTGGCTGCTTCCGTGCGGCGCGGTCGGCGCCGTCGTCATCGCGGCCTGGCTGGTCGAGGCCAAGCAGAGCGTGATCGAGAACATCGCGCCCGTCCTCACCCGGGTCTTCACGCCGCTGTTCGTCCTGGCACTCACCGCCTTCCTCGTCGGACTGCTGGTGACCGGCACCCTCGATCCGGACCGCGACGTCCTGATCCTCTTCGACCTGCTCCTGGTGATCGTTCTCGGCCTGCTGCTCTACGGCATCTCGGCGCGTGAGCGCGGCGCCCCGGCCGGCTGGTTCGACCACCTCCAGCTCGCGCTGGTCGCCGTCGCCCTGGCCATCGACGCCCTGATGCTGGTCGCCCTGACCGGCCGGATCTCGGAGTTCGGATTCAGCGCCAACAAGACCGCGGCCCTCGGCGAGAACCTGATCCTGCTCACCAACCTCGCGGTCTCGGCGGCTCTGCTCCTCGGCTTCGTCCGCCGCCGGACTCCCTATGCCCGACTGGAGCGCTGGCAGACCGGCTACCTCGTCGTGTACGCAGCCTGGGCGTGGGTCGTGGTGCTGGCGTTCCCGGTGGTCTTCTGAGGAACGTCACCCTCGCCAGGTGGCCTCGCTGTCGAGGTCGGCGTACTCCCGGATCCAGGAGTGCATCGCGATGGCGGCGGCGGCCGAGGCGTTGATCGACCGGGTCGAGCCGAACTGGGCGATGGAGAAGGTGCCGTCGCACGCCTCGCGGGCCGGCTCCGAGAGCCCCGGTCCCTCCTGGCCGAAGAGGAAGCAGACCCGGCGCGGCATCCGCATCGTCTCCAGGTACGCCGAGCCGGGCAGGTTGTCGATGCCGAGCAGCCGCACGTCCCGCTCGTGGAGGTAGGCGGCGAGGTCGGCGGGAGTCGGGTGGTGCCGGACGTGCTGGTAGCGATCGGTGACCATCGCGCCGCGACGGTTCCAGCGGCGGTTGCCGACGATGTGCACCTCGGCGGCGAGGAAGGCGTTGGCCGTCCGCACGATGGTGCCGATGTTGAAGTCGTGCTGCCAGTTCTCGATGGCGACGTGGAAGTCGTGCCGGCGGGTGTCCAGATCGGCCACGATCGCCTCGACGGTCCAGTAGCGGTAGCGATCGACGACGTTGCGCCGGTCACCCTCCGCGAGCAGCCGCTCGTCGTACCTCTCCCCCTCGGGCCGCGCCCCCTCCCAGGGGCCGACGCCGACCTCCGGCTGCCCGTAGGGCATCGGGTCGTACGGCGCCCGCTCCGCGTCTTCCTCCGGCACGCCGCCAGAGTAGGAGATCGTGTGATCTCGGCGTTTCCCGACGCCGGATAGTGTCACCCCGTGCTCGACCTGGTGCCGCACCTGCTGACCCCGCAACTGCTGGGCCTGGACTGGATGGACCCCGACTGGCTGCTGCAGCGCTTCGGGCAGACGATGCTGTGGCTGAGCCTGGCGATCGTCTTCGTGGAGTGCGGGCTCTTCTTCCCGATCCTGCCGGGCGACACGCTGCTGTTCGCGATGGGCATCTTCGTGGCGACCGACCGGATCGGCGTCGTGGACGCCCACCACAGCGTCGACCTCGTCATCGTGCTCGGCCTCTTCACCGTCGTCGCCTTCCTCGGCAACGTCAGCGGCTACGAGATAGGCCGGGCCATCGGGCAGCCGCTGCGCCACCGCGACGGCCGGATCATCAAGAAGAAGCACATCGACCAGACCCACGCCTTCTTCGACAAGCACGGCAACAAGGCCCTGGTGATCGGTCGCTTCGTTCCCTTCGTGCGCACCTACATCACCGTCGTCGCCGGCATCACCGAGATGGACCGCCGCCGCTTCCTCACCTGGAGCGCGATCGGCGCGGTGCTCTGGGTCTTCAGCATCACCCTGCTGGGCTATTTCCTCGGCAACACGGTGCCGTGGCTGGGCGAGAACATCGACCTGGCGATCATCGCGATCCTGGCGTTCTCCGCCGTCCCGCTCGCCTTCGAGTGGTGGCGCCGCCGCCGTACGTCGCGCCCGCGGGCTCAGACCTCACACCGGGACAACGACGGCGACGACGTCCCCGACCGCGACATCCTCGGGCTGGACACCACCGCCGACTGACGGGTCGAGCTCAGATCTCCAGATCGCCGATGCCGACCGCGTAGCGGTAGGGCAGACCGGCAGCCTCGATCGCCTCGCGGGCGCCGGTGTCGCGATCCACGATGACGGCGACGCCGACGACCTCCGCCCCCGCCTCGCGCAGCGCAGTCACCGCCTCCAGGGCGGAGCCGCCCGTGGTGGAGGTGTCCTCGACGGCGAGCACCCGGCGGCCCTCGACCGGCGGGCCCTCGATCCGCTTCTGCAGCCCGTGGGCCTTCTGTCCCTTGCGGACCACGAACGCGTCCAGCCGCCGGCCGGCAGCGGAGGCCTGGTGCATCATCGCGGTCGCCACCGGATCGGCGCCCAGGGTCAGCCCCCCGACGGCCTCGAAGTCCCACTCCGCGGTGAGATCCAGCATCGTCCGCCCGATCACCGGTGCCGCGTCGGCGTCCAGGGTGACCCGGCGCATGTCGACGTAGTAGTCGGCCTCCTTGCCCGAGGAGAGCGTCACCCGTCCCCGGACGACGGCCTTGGCGTTGATCTGCTCGAGGAGGACATCGCGGTCAGCCATGGCGGGAGGCTATCGCTCGGACTGCCCTCACGTGGACTTGGACCGCGACCCGGTGGACCCGGCCGTGGCGGCACTCTTCTTGGGCACGACCGACTCGAGGTGCCCGAAGGCGATCATCCGGTTGTCGGTGTGGAAGAGCTCCGAGCACGTGGTCAGCGTGATCAGCCGCTGGCCGGGCCGCTGGTCGGGCTGTGTCCCGCCCTCGTGGGGGTTCTTCGGCAGCGCGTCCAGGACCCAGACACCGGTGAACGGGATCACCAGCTGGTTGGGGTCGGTGTCGAGGACATAGGTGTAGGTGGCGTCGGCCGTCTCGACGATCACCTCGTCACCCGGCCGCAGCTCGGGCATCCGGCGCAGCGGCTCGCCGTGGGTGATCCGGTGTGCGGCCAGCGCGTAGTTGCCCACCTTGCCGGGGTCGACGGCACCGGGGAAGTGGCCGAAGCCACGGGAGAGCACGTCGCTGGAGACGCCCTCGAGCACCGGAACGACGTACGCCTTGCCGAACTTGGGGATCCGGATCAGCGCGGACGCCTGGCCTTCGGGGACGTACCGCGGCGACAGCGCCTCGCCGCTCTCCCAGGTCTTCTGCAGCTGCGTGACCAGCTCGCGCTGGTGCCGCTTGGAGATCCAGTTGGTGCCCCACAGCTGCCAGCCGACGTACGCCAGCATGCCGACGCCGGCGAGGATCAGACCGACGCCGACCCAGAACGAAACCCGCCGCGGAGAGGCCTTGCGGCGCCTGCCCGGAGCCCCCGGGTCCGGGGAGGAGGCGTCCGTCTCGGGGGCATTGGGCACAGTCACGGGCACATTGTGACCTACCGGACCAATGCCCCTACGCTGGATGAGTGGCTCGACAGGCACGCCGGCTCGACGGCATCGGCAGCACGATCTTCGCCGAGATGTCGGCACTCGCAGCCCGGACCGGCGCCGTCAACCTCGGCCAGGGATTCCCCGACGAGGACGGTCCGGCGGCGGTCCTGGAGGCGGCCGCGACGGCGCTGCGCTCCGGCCGCAACCAGTACGCGCCAGGGCACGGCGCGCCGGAGCTGGTCGCCGCGATCATCGCCCATCAGCGACACCACTACGGTCTCGACCTCGGTCCGGACCAGGTCGTGGTGACCACCGGAGCCACCGAGGCGATCGCCGGGGCGATGCTCGGCCTGGTCGATCCCGGCGACGAGGTGGTCGTCCTGGAGCCGTTCTACGACTCCTACCGGGCGATGATCGGCTTCGCCGGCGGCGTACGCCGACCGGTGACGCTCCGCGCTCCGGACTTCCGGCTCGGCGCCGACGAGCTGCGCGCCGCCGTCACCCCACGGACCCGGCTGCTGCTGGTCAACTCGCCGCACAACCCGACCGGCTCGGTGCTGCGCCGCGAGGAGCTGGAGTCGATCGCGGCCCTCGCGATCGAGCACGACCTGATCGTGGTCACCGACGAGGTCTACGAGCACCTCGCGTTCGGCGTCGAGCACATCCCGCTGGCGACGTTGCCCGGCATGGCCGAGCGCACCCTCACCATCTCCAGCGCGGGCAAGACCTTCTCGGTCACCGGTTGGAAGATCGGCTGGGCCAGCGGGCCGGCCGACCTGGTCGCAGCCGTCGAAGGAGCCAAGAACTGGCTCAGCTACACCTCCGGCGCCCCGTTGCAGCCGGCGGTCGCGCTGGCGCTGGACGAGCACGAGGACTTCCACCGCCGGCTGGCGGTCGAGCTGCGGGCCAAGCGCGACCTGCTGTCGGCCGGCCTGACCGAGGCCGGCCTCCGGGTGTACCCCTCCGACGGCACCTACTTCGTGCTCACCGACGTCTCGGCGCTCGGCCACGAGGACGGGCAGGCGTTCTGCCGCGCGCTCGCCGAGACCGCCGGCGTGGTCGCGATCCCCGCACAGGTCTTCTACGACGACCTCGACGAGGGTCGCCACCTGGTGCGCTGGGCGTTCTGCAAGCGCACCGAAGTGCTCGCCGAGGCGGTCGCGCGGCTCACCGCGGCCGATGTCTCACGTCAGGCGCGGTCCTCGTAGGTGTAGCCGAATGCCTCGACGTCGGCGGCGAACACCTCGGCCACCTTGCGCCTGGTCTCAGGCGTGAAGTACTCGCTGTAGTGGCCGTGCGCGGTCTTGTTGCGCCGCGGGATCCTCTCCAGCTGCGGCAGCCCGAGCCGCTCCCGGACGACGGCCACGCCCGCGGCGAAGTCCTCGGTCCGGCCGATGAAGTCGACCTGCCGTCCGCCGGCGCTGAGGCTGGCGATCTGCGGTCGGCCCACCTTGCCGATCTTCTCGGTGCCCTCCAGCACGAACCGGTCGAAGCTGTCCTTGAACTCGCCCTCCGGCAGCCACGCGCTGGGGTGCCGCTCGATCTTCGCCATCGCGCGCTCCTCGCCGGCGGCAGCGCGGGTGAAGACCGAGTGGACCATCGTCCACCACGACACCATCCGCGCCCACGGGTTGCGGACGAAGCCGCAGGACCAGTAGTCCTCCAGACCAGGCTCGGCGGCCAGCAGTCGCGCGTACGGCGCGTGCCTGGCCTTGCCCTCGACGCGCCGCGCGTCGGGCACCTCCCGGTCGAAGAAGGCGTCGATCGTCGAGCCCCCCGTCTTGGGCACATGGACGAAGAGCACCCGACACGAATCCGAGGCACGCATGGCGGACACTCTAGTGGCGTGCGATCTGCCGGCATCTGGTGCCGGGAGATCACACACGTTCTCAGCTCCGGGTACGCCGGAAGCGCAGCAGCCCGTCGCCGAGATAGGCGGTGAGGTGACCGGGCAGCTGGATCTCCTTGCCGGGCCGAAGACCGGTCAGCGACCGGACGTGCTCATAGCTGAGCTCGGAGGGGATCGCACCCGCGTCGATCGCGGCGCGGCGGATCGCCCGCAGCACGATCGCCTCCGGCTGGCCGGCGATCGCGGCCAGATCGACAGCCAGATCGACACCGGCACCGGCGGTGACGCGGCGGTAGGCCGCCTCCGCGAGGTCGTCGACGACCTCCAGGTCGGCGCGCACCAGGCCGGCCGTCCGCGCCAGGGCCTCGGCGACGCCGGGGCCGAGCTCGCGCTCCAGC
>CAZTHV010000004.1:37546-40378 GCA_964613165.1 uncultured Marmoricola sp. | reverse complement strand
TGAACTCTGGGAGGGTTGCGTTCAAGACCATATCGAGGCTCTGGGCCCAGCTGGCCACGGCAACCGAGTCTGAGGCGTCGAGCGTGGTCGGCACCACCTTCGAGCCGCCGACCGAAACAACCCGAGTAGCGGCCAGCTCGAGCGCCGTGGCGCTCACATCCGCGAGGTGGACTTCGGACGACTCATGCTCGCGAGCCACGAGCGCAGCGAAGCCACTCCCCTCAGCCCCAGCACCCAGGATCCCGATCGTTGCCATCCAAGCCTCCAAATTCGACAATGTGTCTAATCTTGAGCATGCTGAACGGATGACGTCAAGCATCGCCGACGAAGTCGTCGACACACACGCCCGCCATGGCTCCTCGGGCCCGCTATTGGCTGATAGAAGTGGACGATGAGGCCTTGCGACGAGGCGAGGGGCATGCGGTGACCCTGAGAGCACAAAGACATCCACGGCACGAGCGCATACTCCGAGCTGCCCGTGATCTCTTCGTCACCGTTGGCTACCCCAACACCTCGATGGAGATGATCGCTCAGGACGCCCAGGTCGTACGCGCGACCATCTACAACAACTTCACCGACAAGGAGGGGGTCCTGGCGGCGATCATGCAGGACTACCTGGACGGCTACGCGGCCATCCCCGACCGGCTCCGAGAACGGTCGTCACCCGGCGACAGCTCGTTCAGCCTGATCGAGCGCCTGATCGCCGAGGCCGTGCAGCTCCGGCTCGACAACGCCGACCTGCAGCCGTTGGTCGAGCTGTGCAAACACCTTCGCGTCCAGGACTGGTACGAAGCGAACGCTCGGGCCGACGACGCCATGGAGCGCTGGCTACTCGAGGTTCACCTACGTGACGCGGAACAAGGCATGCTCCGTTCCGGGATCGACATCCAGTTCGCCACTTCCGCGCTCTACGGCATGATCGAGACCGTCCTCGCGTCGTTCCCGGTGGGCACCGCCTCGGCGGGAGTGCCCGGCGTCGTTCGGCAGCTCGCGCTTCTGCATTGGCATGCGCTCTACTCGGTGGACCCGCCGGCAGACCGGCCCGACTCGTCGGCGGCCGTGGAGGAGGCTCTGAACGGGGCAGCGCACGCTCGGCCAAGCATCGGTGATCGGCCCGGGGCTAGATGAGCGCAGCGACGGCCTCGCGGGCAGCCTGGAGGGTGAACTCGACGTCCTCATCGCTGTGGGCGGTCGAGACGTACCAGATGTCGCGCGGTGTGGGCTTCGTCCAGACACCACGCAAGCGCAGCTCTCGCTTGATGTCGAAGACTCGCTCGAAGTCGTCGTGCCAACGTGCGCGCATGTGATCGCCTGGACCGTGGCCGAATGCCACACCGAACATGGTGCTGGTTCCCTGAACGTAGCCACCCACCGGCTCGACCAACTCCGCGATCCCGGTACGCAGTCGCAGCGACAGCGATGCCATCCGGTCATAGACGCCGGGCTGAGACAGCTCGTCGATGACGACCGGGATGGCGGCCAGCGACACTGGGTTCGAGTTGTAGGTACCTGCATGGAAGACGCGCTTGTCGGCTATCAGCTCCATGATGTCGGCACGACCTCCGATCGCGCTGACCGGGAACCCACCCGAGAGCGCCTTGCCCAGGCAGGTGATGTCCGGAGTCACGCCGAGCAGTTCCTGGGCGCCCCCCAGCGCGACCCTGAAGCCGGTCTGCACCTCGTCGAAGACCAGGAGACTCTCGTTCTCGTGACAGAGGTCGCGTAAGCCCTCCAGGTAGCCTGGCAACGGATCGATGACGCCGAAATTGCACATGATCGGCTCGGTGAGCACAGCCGCGATCTCATCGCCACGCTCGGCGAACAGCTTCTTGACCGCCTCGAGGTCATTCCAGCCGAGAACGGCCACTTCATCGAGCGCACTGGGCGATTGGCCTTGGCTCATCCCGGTCACCGAAGGTGCGTCGGCAGGTCCCGCCTCGCCCTCTTCAGGGGCGTACGAGACGGCGACCTGGTCCAGCCAACCGTGGTAGTGGCCCTCGAACTTCACCACGAGTCTCCGGCCCGTGGCGGCACGCGCCAGGCGCATCGCCGCCAGAGTCGCTTCGGTTCCCGACTGCGAGAAGCGCACCATCTCGATGCTCGGCACAGTGGCGGCGAGCAACTCTGCTGCCTCGAGCTCCAGTCGGTGACCGACGCCGTACATCGATCCGCGCGCGAGCTGCGCGGACACCGCCTCGACCAGCCGCGGATGCGCATGGCCGAGGACGAGTGGACCGTAGCCCAGCAGATAGTCGACGTACTCGTTGCCGTCGACATCGATCAGATGCGAGCCCGATCCCCGGTCCATGAGCACGGGGTGCGGATGAACAAGCCCTCGATCGTTCGATCCCACTCCCCCGGCCAGTACCCGGCTGAGTCGAGTGACCAGCGTCTCGGACTCCGACAGGATCCGGAGCTCAGTCGTCAGTCCCATGGTTACCTCCGTTGTGCTCGTTGATGCTCGCGCGGATGAGTTGCAGGGCCGCATACGGCTCGGCATCTGCGAGCAGTCCAGCGGTTGCGAGGATGTAGTGACGGTCGATGACCGCTGTGGCCCTTGCGGGCAGGAGCGAACGCGATCGTGGGCGATTCAGCGCCGTCACGATCGTCTCCAGCCCGCCACGGCCTCGTACCAGCACTCCGCCGGTTCCGATCACCGTTCCGGCACGGCGCAGGTCCGGCCCATCGGCGCGGAGGAGTGGGATCGAGTTGGGCCGCATCAACACGTTGAGCCGGCCAGCATGGCGGATCAGCGCATGGAACACGCAAGCCGTGGCCAACAGTGTGTCCAGCTGCTCGTCCACGGTGTCGGTCGGAACGAAAGAGGGATCC
>CAZTHV010000004.1:17358-37536 GCA_964613165.1 uncultured Marmoricola sp. | reverse complement strand
GAGGGATCCTCCATCCGCTTCGCCACCGCCTGCTGAAGAGACTTCACGTTCACGGCGTGAGTACGCTCGACCAGCCACTCGTGGTCCGCCTCCAAGGCGCCCGGAGCGGTCCAGCGCATGCCCAGGTCACCTTGAACGGTTCGCAGAACCGGCAGGGTTGGCAGCAACGGCTCCTCGAAACCCGGGTTGTGACCGTCACCGAGGACAGCGGAGTGCACATCGGTCGTCGCTCCACCGACGTCGACGACAACGACGTCGCCGAGTCCTGGATCATCACGATGTCCGGCCGATATGAGCCGCGCGGCCTCGAGCACCGCCTGTGGCGTGGGCATGGCCACCGCGTCGTTGAAATCACGACTAGCGCTCAGACCCTTGCCGACGATCACATGGTCGAGGAATGTGCGGGCGATCGCCGCCCTCGCGGGCTCGATGTCGATCGAGCCGATGGCGGGCATCACGTTGTCGACCACGTGAACGACCGACGCCCTGCGGCCGAGGATGTCCGCAGCGCGGCCCGCAATCTTCGCATTGCACGCCACGACCACGCACTTGGGTGCCGCCGTCGCCACCAGCCGTGCGTTCTGAAGCACCATCCGTTCTTGCCCACCATCGATCCCCCCGGCGAAGAGAACCACGTCCGGATGAGCACGCCTCAGAAGATCCGCATCGTTGGTTCCAAGCTGGCCACTGAGGACGATCTCCACCTTGGCGCCCGCGTTGAGAGCCGCCTGCCTGGCAGCCGCGGCCGTGAGGTCGGCGACGAGGCCTACCGCAGCCACGCGTAGGCCACCGGCCGCGCTTGATGCCGCGCGCCTCAACGAGACCTCGACCTCCGGTGCCTGTCTGTGCACTGCTGCGAGCGCCGCTCGATAGCCCGTCATCACGTCGGAGTCGACGGTGGTCGGTGACTGCGACTGGGCGAGGAGCCGCCCTGATCTCAAGTCGACCAGGCTGACCTTGGTGAACGTGCTGCCGAAGTCCGCGAGCAGGGCCGCCGTCACGCTGTACCTGCAGTCATGACTCACCGCTCATGGTGCGGGCCGATCGACTCGAGCACGCTCAGCTCGTCGATGAGGCCCTCGATGTCAGCCGGAAGCCGCACACCCAGCTGGCGCAGATCAGCACGGACATCGACCGGAATGTCCGATCCTTCTACGTCCTCGTTCAGGACGCCACCCATGAAGACCCCTCGCTCGCCAAGGCCTGCCTCGCGAAGTCCGCTCATCAGCCTCTGGGCGAAGGATCGAGCGACACCGTTGTGAGTCGTGATGACGACGGCGTCGGTATCGGCCTCGACGGCTACCTTGACGATGTCCTCCGGATCACGATTGACACCGATGCTGATCACCTGCCCACCCGCATGCTCGAGGGTGGAGGTGAGCAGGAAGTGCGCGAACTCGTGAACGTCTGTCGAGGCGACGACCACCTTGCGGCCGGCGAGATCTGCGTGATCTCCGCGACCGCTGAACTTGTCCAGCAGTCGAGCTCGACGTGCCATGGTGTCGCGGACGAGGTCGGTCTCGAGGATGGGACGCCGGCCTCGAGGGAACTCTGGGTCCGGTGGCCCTGCGCCGAAGAGCTGCTCGACGCGTTCGTGGCCGAGCCTCTTGAGAACGATCAAGACCTGGGCAGGATCGTGGATGTCGATGCCACCAGCTCGAAGTCCCCCGAGAACGGCGTTGAAGAACCGTCGGCCACCATCGACCAGCGCGGCACTGAGGCGTTCGATGTGTCCCCAGTCGACGGTCGGGCTGACGAGTGGCACATAGTCCTCGAGACGCCGGCTCATCGCCTGCGCGTTGGCGACCTCCTGCCAGGTCGGGATCCTCTCTGCCTCGGTGACGGGGACCGCGATCGGGGCGCCGCCGAGCTTGTAGCGAGCATCGGTCATCTTCATGAACAAGACGTCCGTCGAGAGCACTGCCGCGTTGGCGTCGAAGTCGAGGGTGTAGCCGATCGTGTCACCTTGCACGAAGCCGGCGGGAACCCTGTCGGGACTGCTCTGGCTCAGTGCGAGCGTCACCGCCGACTTCGTCACCGGGTTCTGGGTGAGGCCACCCCAGGAACAGGAGTAGGCGGCGCCGATCAGCTCCTCGCTGACATAGCGTTCGACCATCGCCCAGCCGACGTAGTTGGCGTAGTCGTGGAAGACACCGGGGTATCCGTCCTCGAGGTAGGAATCGAAGCACACTCCTTCGGCTCTCCATGTGGCCAAGGCACCACCGGCTCGAAGCACGTTGAGCACCTGCGTGGTCTCGTCGTCCCAGTACGGCCAGCGCCAGCTGTACTGCGAGAGCACCCCGATGTGCGTGATGCCCACTCGCAAGGCGTCCATGACATTGTCGACCGACCCCGGACCACCGATCATGTTGTCGGCAGCCTCGGGCTGGATCGGCACGGTGTTCGCCAACTCCCACCAGTCCTGATCCGACCACAGAACCGGTCCGGTCTCTGCTGGCGCGTCCGCCCGCAGCTCCTTCGGCAACCCCATCCGGCGCTCTGCCAGAAGATTGAACCGATCCGGTGGACGTACTCCGCGCGAGAGCGCGTCCTCGTAGATGCAGCCCAGCGCCTCACGTGTATCCGCCCAGGTCGCGAGCCCGATGTTCATGCAGGTCGACAGGATGCCGTCCTCACGGGCCCGCTCACGGTACTCGCGTTCCGACGACGCTCCCTTCTCCCGCAGATACATCGTCGGCGTGCGCTCGACCGCATGTCCTAGCTCGCGACCCTCGCGCACAGCCTCACGACCGTCCGGCAGGTCGTCGGGCAGGAGGCTGCTGAGATCGATGTCCAGTTGATTCGTCATGGCTCGCTCCGGTCGTTGCTGCGGTCTACTGGTGGTCTTCGAGATCGGGCGCGCGTGGCGCGGGGCCAGAATGTGAGAGGTCCACGTCAGCCCACCATCAGCCACCCGCCGTCGACCTGGATGACCTGTCCGGTGACGTATCCCCCTCCGTCCGAGGCAAGGAACAGCACCGTCTCCGCGATCTCGCGAGGATCACCCATCCGCTTCAGAGGGGTCATCCGAAGCGCCTCGTCGACATGTTCGGCGGGGATGTCCCAGTCGTCTTCCCAGTTCGCCGCGATGGCTCCAGGGGACACCGCGTTGACCCTGATCTGGGGCGCGAAGTCTCGGGCGAGCGACGAGGTGAAGCCGCGAACGGCGCCCTTGGTGGCGCAGTAGCCGACGACCACCGAGTTGACGTGGTTGTCCGCGTCGACACCGTTGCCGTAGGAGCCGGAGAAGTTCACGATGGCACCACCACCCGCCTCGATCATGTGCGGCCGAACCTCCTGGCACATGCGCATGGTCCCGAGGACATCGACGTCGATGAGCTTGGCGACATCGGCCAAGTCGGCATCGGTGAAGCGCACGGCATCAGCGGCGTCGATCCTGCCGGCGGTGTTCACCAGCACGTCGATGCGTCCGAATCGCTCCGCGACGCCCTCGACGAACTCTCGAACCGAGTCGCTGGAGGTCACGTCCAGGTGGGCGGCGTACGCCGTCCCCCCGGCCTCCTCGATCGTCCGCGCGTTCGCCTCGGCCGCATCGCGTGATCCGCGATACGACAGAGCAACGGCAGCGCCTTCGGCTCCGAGCGCTACCGCCGTAGCACCACCGAGCGCCCCGCCCGCACCGGTGACGATCGCGGTACGACCTCGAAAGCGACTCCCGTTCGACCACTGCTTGCCATCGACTGTCTCGGCTGCTGCGGTATCCATCTTCTCTAATCCTCCGTATCGCCTACCGGTGCCAGGCCGGCGCCGGTCAACCGTTGGGTAACGACGACGACCACCAAGGTCGCCAAGAGCAGCAAGGTCGATATCGCGTTCACGCTCGGACTCACTCCCCGTCTCATCTGGCCCCACACCGACACCGGCACGGTGTCTTGCCCACCGATGGTGAACAGCGTGACGACGAACTCCGAGGCCGAGAGGGCGAGCGCCAGCAGCGCCGCACCGAAGAGCGAGACCCGCACCAGCGGGTAGGTCACTCGCCACAGGACCTGCCACGGCGTGGCACCCAGGTCGCGTGCTGCCTCGAGCAGCGACGCATCGAAGGTCGACAGTCTCGCCGCGACGGTCAGCAGCACGAACGGCATCGAGAGCAGCGCATGTCCGATGATCACGGTACGAAGAGAGAGCGGCATCGCGATCAGGTCGAAGAAGGACAACAGCGATACGCCCAGAACCAGCGGCGGCATGGCGACCGGGGCGACGGCGAGAACGACGATCAACGGACTCAGCCGCGATCTCCTCCGCCACAGGGCGAAGGCCGCCAGCGTGCCGATCAGCACCGTGATCACAGTCGACACCAGCGCCACCACCGCCGAGGCAACGAAGGCGTCACGGAGGGCGGACGAGGCGAACACCTCGCGGTACCACCTGGTGGACAGCGAGTTGATCGGAAGTGTTCCGCGCCCGCTTCCTTCGAAGGAGAACACTGCGATGACGATGATCGGCGCGTACAGGAACAGCAGGATCAACGAGCAGTAGAGGCCTGCCAACGAGAATCCCCCGCCGGCGGCAGAGGGCGAAGTCGGCCGGCGAAGCCTTGCGACACTCCTCATCGGGGCTCGCCCTTGATGCCCAAGGCACGGCCCAAGAGGATCCAGACGCCGACGACCACGGTCATCCCGAGCATCAGCAGGAACGCCAGAGACGATCCGAGCGGCCAGTTGAACGCGACGCCGAACTGCTGCTGGATGATGTTTCCGATCATCTGCGCATTCGCGCCTCCGATCAGCTGGGGCGTGACGTAGTCGCCGGCCGCTAGGAACAGGCACACGGCGAAGCCGGCATTGACGCCACGCGCGGCCAGTGGCAGCACGATGAGGCGCATCACCTCGAGCTTGCTGGCACCGAGGTCCATAGCCGATTCGATGTACTGACGATCGATCTGCACCAGCGCCGAGTAGATGGGGAGAATCGCCATCGGCAGCAATACGTTGACGAGTGTGATGACGACGGACGTGCGCGTGTAGATCAGAAACTGCAGGGGATCGAGACCGAACACGCCCAGAGCCTTGTTGAGGACGCCCTCATTGCCCAGCAGGCTGCGCCACGCATAGACCCGGACGACATAGGCTGCGAACAAGGAGATCAGCACCGCGAGGAGCATCACCTCACCATGACGCCGCAGCCGCCCGAGCGTGATCGCGTACGTGAAGGGAAACGCGAGAGCGACACACACCACCGCGGTGATCGTCCCCATCGCCAGGGAGCGCACGAGGAGACTGCGGTACAGGTCGTTCGACAGCGCGTCGACGTAGTTCTGCGGGTGGAACCCGAAGGAGAGCTCCACGAAGGTCGACCGACCGAGCGAGTACAGGAAGAGACTCCCCAACGGCACGACCACGAACAGCAAGGTGAAGACCAAGAGTGGTCCCACGCCGAGCAGGTACCAGACCCGGCCGGAGCGACCGGCGCCACCGGTTCGAGTCCCGCGCACCGCGGTCGGGTCGTTCCCGTCAGGGTCACCAGCGACCACCATCGTGGGGGGCGTCGCCGCGTTGCCCGGACGGGAGCCTTCCACGATGCCGTTCACCATCATTCCAAGACCACCGTGGCTGCTGCAGATCCCCAGCTCAGACGGACCAGGTCGCCGACGCCGATCCCGCTGCTCGCCAGGTGACTGCCGTCCTTCTGCGCAAGCAACTGCGATCCGTGCTCGGTGTCCACGAGGTACCGGATCGCCGCACCCAGGAACGAGACTCCGTGCACGCGACCCAGGACGGCGTTCAGCTGCCCACGAGCTCCGTCCGGCGATCCACTGCCACTCGCCGGCAGGAGCTCACGCTCGGCGACCGGTTCGATTGCCACGTTCTCGGGCCTGACGCAGGCCCACACCAAGGCGCCGTGCGCTACGTCCGCATCGGGACGACGAGCGCGAACTCGCAGCTCACCCGCGTCCACGACGACACTGTCGGGAGATTCGAGCTCGAAGGTGCCAGCGATGATGTTCGACTCGCCGACGAAGTTGGCGGCGAAGCGACTGCGGGGCGCTTCGTAGATCTGCTGGGGTGTGCCCACCTGGACGATCCGACCTTGGTCCATCCAGATGATCCGGTCACTGGTGGTGAGGGCATCCTCCTGGTCATGGGTGACGTTGATGAACGTAGAACCCACAATGGACTGGATGTCACGCAGGTCGACGCGCATTGCTTGGCGAAGCTTGAGGTCAAGGGCCGTCATCGGCTCGTCGAGCAACAGGACACCGGGATTCGGCGCGAGCGACCGTGCCAGCGCTATCCGCTGCGCCTGCCCGCCGGAGAGCTCCGACGGCATCCTCTCGTCGTAGCCCTCGAGGCGTACGAGCTGCAACATCTTCGCGACCCTGGCGTCACGCTCGGCCTTCGAGATCTTCTGCAGCTTCAAGGCAAACCCGATGTTCTCCGCGACCGTCAGGTGAGGGAACAGCGCATAGCGCTGGAAGACCATGTTGGTCGGCCGCTTGTTCGGCGGCAGGCCCGTGATGTCGACGCCGTTGATCTGGACGACTCCGGCGTCGGCGCGCTCGAAACCGGCCAGGATCCGCAGCAAAGTCGTCTTGCCGCAGCCACTGGGGCCGAGAATCGAGACGAACTCACCACGAAAGATGTCGAACGAGAGACCGCGCAAGGCGTGCACATCGCCGAAGCTGCGCGTCAACTCGCGAACGCGGACCGAGACGGAGGGCCCATCCTCCGATGCCGGCTGGAGCACGGAGGGATCGCCGTGCGGCATCTCTACGGTCAGCCCTTGATCTGCGCCCATGCCTCGTTCCAGTCGTCCATGGTCGTCAGGTCGCCCTTCGGCTCCAGTGGTGGCAATGAGTAGAACCCCAGGCCACTCAAGGTGGCGCCGACGTCGGTGTAGTCGAATACCTCACTCGCGTCGTCACTGAGCAAGGGGACCGCCGTCTCGACCGGAGTTCCGGAGACGAAATTGCTGGCGATGGTCGCGTTGGCCTGCGCGGAGATCATGGTGTTGATGAAGGCGTAGGCACCCTCGGGATTCGGCGCTCCCTTGGGAATGCAGTAGTGGTCGTTCCAGCCCCAGGTCCCTTCCTTCGGAACAGTCCACTCACACGGCACACCCTTCTCGCGCACGAACATCGCCACGCCCTGCCACGACTGCGTGGTCAGGGCGGCGTCGCCGCGGGCGAGAATGTCACCGAGATCCCCGAGAGAGGCCGCCACCACACGAGCATTCGCGCGGATCTTCTTCAGCTCGGCGACGACCTGCGCGAGCTGAGCCTTGGTCAACTCGTTCGGCTTCTCGAATCCGAGCCCCTTGGCAGCGACGACGATGTGACCGAATCCGTCGTCCCACATCGCGACCTTGCCCTTGTACTCCGGCTTGCCCAGATCCGACCACGACACCGGAGGGCTCGGCACGAGATCCGGCCGGTAGACCAGCGGACCATTTCCCCAGCAGACGGGCGCCCCCCACGTCTGACCGTCGAAGGTGTTCCAGCTCGGCTTGTTGAACTCCGGGAAGTACTCCTTGGTCGCGGGGAGCTGGTCGTAGTCGAGGGGCTCGAGCAGCCCAGCCTGTACCAGTGCGGGCAGGAATGCCGCGTTCGGGGTGACGAGGTCGTAGACGCCTCGGCCGCCGCCTCGAAGCTTGGCGATGATCTCGTCGTTGTTGCTGATGTAGGTGGTGTCGAGGGTCCCACCCTTCGCTTCGAACGGCTTGCGGGCGGTCTCGTCGTCGTAGCCCTGCCAACCCAACATGGTGACTTTGCCGAAATCGCTCGTCGGCAACGTCACGCTGGGACTGCCGCTCTGCCCATTCGAGTCCTCCCCACAGGCCGCGAGCACGCCGCCCGCGAGCAGCCCGCCCGCCGTCACGCCGACGCCGCGCAACAGCGAGCGCCGGGAGAGCGATATCGGTGATCGGCTCCCGAAACGATTGATTGAGTAGTGGTCCATGCCGGATCGGCCTCCTCGGGTTTCCTTGAGGCGTCACAGTAGGCCGTTTTAGACAATGTGTCTAGAGTTATTGAGACGCAGATCACGGTCGTGAAACGCTCCGCGTCTCTCACCGCAGCCGCGGGCTGGGCGATGCAGTGCGCGCTGACCGGACAGCGGGGTCGTCCCCACCAACGAGCGAGCGATGCCCGCCCGGGGAACGGCCGCGCGCTTCAGGCGCATCTGCACGTGAGGGCGGTCAAGCGCCAACCAGGCAGGCCCGAGCCCGGCCATGCCCGCGACCGTGCGATGCAAGCGTCACGTGCGGACGTGGCCACGGCGGACGTAGCCACGGCGATCAGTGGACGCAGGCGTACCGGCCGACGGATATCCAGCCGGTACCGGACCTTAGGCGCCGCTGACGAAGATGTGGTCGGCGGCCTCGGCCATGACCTCGGCGCTCTCGCCCCCACTGGCCACCAGGACGCCGTCGGCGGTGGCCTGGATCGAGACGGTCTCGCCTGGCTGCGCGCCGATCCGCCGCAGCACTGCCATCAGCGCCTCGTCCTTCTGCATCTCCTCGGAGATCCGGCGGACCCGCACCCGCTGACTGTCCTCGTCGGCGGCATCGGCGAGGGACAGCACGCCCTCCATGAAGTGCTCGTCGACGCCGGCCTGCCCGAGCTCGGCGAGACCGGGGATGGGGTTGCCGTACGGCGATTCGGTGGGACTGTCGAGCAGCTCCAGGAGCCGCCGCTCGACGGCCTCGCTCATCACGTGCTCCCAGCGGCACGCCTCGGCGTGGACCAGCTCCCAGTCGAGTCCGATCACGTCGACGAGCAGCCGCTCGGCCAACCGGTGCTTGCGCATCACCCGGATGGCGAGGTCCATGCCCTTGTCGGTGAGCTGGAGATGGCGGTCACCCTCAACGGTGAGCAGTCCGTCGCGCTCCATCCGGGCGACGGTCTGGCTGACCGTCGGGCCGCTCTGGTGGAGCCGCTCGGCGATCCGGGCCCGCAGCGGGACGATTCCCTCCTCGACGAGCTCGTAGATCGTGCGGAGGTACATCTCGGTGGTGTCGATAAGGTCACTCACGGGGCCATTGTGACACCTCGCCGGTGCGCCGGCCCGTGACGATGGCGAACGGTCAGCGAAGCAGCTGCTCGGCGGACTGCCGCGGCATCGGGACGCGCGGCACCGAGCTCGCGTGACCGAGCATGTCCACGATGTCATGGACCGAGACCTGGGAGCGGAGCCGCTCACGGTGCGCCGGGGTCTCCAGGCGCTCCGCGACCAGGTCCCCGGGGACGCGGCCGCCGAGGACCAGGCGGTACTCGGTGTCGTCGGCCTGGAACATGATGTCGACCACGACGGCGGTGCGGTACTCGCTGCCGTCCACCCGGACCAGCAGCGACTCGCCGCAGTTCAGGCCACGGGTCAACGCGGTGTCGCTGTGCGCGACGACCACCGAGCGGCTGCGCCGGGTGAAGTCGGTCAGCGTGACGTCCACGAGCTCCATGTCTGCAATCCTCTCCTGCGGGTCTGCGCGCCGCAGCCTCACTGAGAGAAACGAGCGCACTGGCAGGGCGTTACGTCCTTTTTCATACTTTTTCGGGCGAATTTTTCTCACTGCTGCGATCGCCTCCCGGCTCGACCCGGTCTATACCGGCTGCGCGTCGTACTCGATCATTCCCGGGAGCCCACCGGCCCAACCGCTAGAACCGAGGCATGATCACCGCGGCCCCGGTGCGTGTCTTCCTCCTCGACGACCACGACATCGCCCGCAAGGGCATCGCCGAGCTCGTCGAGAGCGACGGGGGTGTGACCGTGATCGGCGAGGCCGGCCGGATCGCCGACGCTGAGCGGCTCATCCGCGAGCTGCGGCCCGATGTCGCGATCTTGGACGCGGTGCTCCCCGACGGCTCCGGTATCGAGCTGTGCGCGCGGCTGCGCCGCTCGTGCCCCTCGGTGCGCTGCCTGATCCTCACCGCGTACGACGACCGCGAGATCGTGGTCGCCGCGATGCGCTCCGGCGCCGTCGGCTACCTGCTCAAGGAGGTCGCCTCGGAGTCGCTGGCCGGAGCGGTCCGCATGGTGGCGGCCGGCCACTCCCTCCTCGACCCGGCGGTGAGTCGGCAACTGGTCGGCCGGACCACCGAAGACGGACCAGAAGGCACGCCGGGCCGCTCCGGCGCCCCGGACAAGCTGCCCAGTCTCACCGATCAGCAGCTGCGCATCCTGGCGCTGATCTCGCGCGGCCTGAGCAACCGCGAGATCGCCACCGAGCTGTTCTTGTCGGAGAAGACGGTGAAGAACCACATCACCAGGCTCCTGGCCCGCCTCGGCGTGCAGCGACGCACGCAGGCGGCCCTGCTCGCCTCGCGGCTGCTCCAGCACTAGCCACTCGGGCCCCAGGCCCCGGGCGGCCGTCTCCTGACGGCCCGCGGGAGGGGACGGGTCGTCAGGAGGACGGCCGCGGTCCGCGCTTGAGCGCCTGGGCCAGCGAGGCCACCGCGTCGTCGCTGGGCGAGGCAGCGGCCCGGTTGCTGGACTCGAGCTCGGCGAGCAGCTCGGCCCGGTGCACCGCCACGGAGCGCGGCGCGTCGATGCCGACGCGGATCACGTCACCGCGAACCTCCAGGACCGTGACAGTCACCTCGTCGCCGATCACGACGCTCTCGCCGACACGGCGGCTCAGGACCAGCATGGGGGCAACCTACGCCACGAGCGGCGCGGCGATGGGGAGGTCGGGGTCGTCGAGGATGACCTGACTGGCGCGCCGGTTCGCGGTGTTGACCACGACCGGTGCCAGCAGGTTGGCGGTCGTCGAGGCCAGCGACTCCCCCGCGGAGACCACGAGCAGCACCACCACGTCGTCGGCCGACTCGATGCCGAGGTCGGCCACGATCTCGTCGTCGACCTCTGGCGCATAGTCGGGGAAGAACGGCACCGGCGGCATCACCAGGAAGCGCAGGTCCGGCTCCTCCACCGAGCGCAGCTGGCACAGCACGCCGTCCTCGTCGAGCTGGACCAGGGCGAACCGGCGGCAGTCGGGGAACCCGGGCATCGGGTGGACCAGCTCGATCACCGGAATGTCGCTCATGCGCGTCCTCCCCGCCAAGGCCGACCGAGCGCTGCGGACGCGCACGAGCTCGACGACAACGGCGCACGATGTCGATCGATTCGCTCGCTGCGCTGGTTCATGTCAGCGATCATCGCAGAAAGTCGAGCAGGCTCGGCTGCATCACACGCGCGGTGGCACCGAGTGCCGCCTGGAAGGCGACCTGCTGCATCTGCAGATCGACGATCACCTGGGGCAGGTCGGCGTTCTCCACCTCGGACAGGCTGTTCTTCAGCGCCATCTGCTTGTCCACCCCGGCATCGACCGCCGAGGAGGCGCGTGCCTGCCGGACCCCGGCCTCCGCCTGCACATTGACGATCCGGGTGCCGTCGGCCTTGAGCACGTCGATCGAGGACTGGACGGCTGCCTGGTCGTTGGCCCGCAGCGCGGTCGCCAGCGCGGCGAGGTGGTCGAAGACGTTGTCGCCATCGGGGCCGAAGACGTCCTGGCCGCCCACGTCCACGCGGAGCTCGACGCCGTCGCTGATCGTGCGCTTGACCTCCGCGGCCGTGCCGACGTAGACCCCGTTGTCGTCGAAGGCCTTCGACCCGGCGGTGATGCCGCCGAAGACCGGTCGGTCGAGGTAGGTCACGTTGGCGGTGTCGATCATGCCCAGGCGGATCTGGTCCAGCTCGGCGGCGAGAGCCTCACGCGACTGCGGTCCCATCGCGCCGGAGTTGGCGCCCTGCAGGGCAAGGTCACGGGCCCGCTGGACCTGCTGGTTGGCACTGGTCAGCGCCGAGTCGATCGTGCCCAGCCACGACACCGCGTCTGCGGCGTTGCGTCCGTGCTGCATCGTGTCGGCCAGCGAGGCGCGCAGCCGCATCGCGGCGGTGGTGCCCGAAGGCGAGTCCGACGGCCGGTTCAGCACGCGCCCGGTCGAGAGCTGCTCCTGGATGGAGGCGAGCCTGCTGAGGTTGGTCTGCAGCGATGTCAGTGACCGCTGCGTCATCATGCTCTGCGTCACTCGCTGAATGGCCATGTCAGCGCACCAATCCGGTCCGGTTGATCAGGGTGTCCAGGACCGAGTCCAGGGTGGTCATCAGCCGCGATGCGGCCTCGTAGGCACGCTGCGACTGCAGCATCGAGATCATCTCCTCGTCCAGGCTGATGCCGGCGAGCTGCTCGCGGGCACCGTCGATCTGGCTGGTGAGAGCCTGCTGGTTGGCGGCCAGCCGACGGGCGGAGGCGACCTGCGTGCCGAACCCGTTGATCAGCTGCTGCCAGGTCGTCCCGGCGGTGCTCGCACCGCTCAGCGCCGTGGCGTTGCCGCCGTCGCGATTGACACCGCTGACGCTGGAGGCGGCCACCAGGGCGGGATCGGTGATGGCGACGGCAAGCGTCCCGGCCGGATCGGCGGCGGCGTAGCTGAACAGCGGACCGCCGGCGTCTCCGGCCTTGTCGTAGCCGAGCGCGTGCTGGGCGTTGAGCTGGTCGGCCAGCTGCTGGGCCACGGCGCCGATCCCGGCACGGAAGGCCGGCAGCGTGGTGGTGAGCAGCTCGGTCACGCCGCCGAGATCGCCGGTCATCCCGGCAGGCAGCGTGGTCGAGCCGCTGGAGCCGGTGATCTGGAAGACCAGCGGCTGGCCGTCGTCCGCGCCCGTGGGCGTGATCCCGCTGACGATCTCCAGCTGGGACGCGGTGTCGCCGGAGACCAGCGAGACGCCGTTGATGCTGACGTCGAAGCCACCGTCCGGGCGAACCGTGGCGGTCGCGCCGGTCAGCTCGGCGAGACGGAGCGCCATCTGGTCGCGATGGTCCAGCAGTACGCCGGCGTCGGTGCCGTTGAGGTTCGCCACCGCGATGCTCTTGTTGGTCGAGGCCAGGTCCTTGGCCAGGATGTTGATCTCCGAGACGTCGGAGAGGGCCTTGTGCCGCAGGTCGCCCATCTCGTTGTCCACGCTGCGAGCCTGCAGCCGCAGGGCGTCGACCAGCGCGCCGGCCTTGCCCAGAGCGGCCAGCCGGATCGCCTCGTTGTCGGGGTTGTTCGCCAGGTCCTGCCAAGCGGCACGCAGCTCGTCCATCGCGGCGGACACGCCATTGGGGCCCGGCTCGGCCAGGCCACTCTCCACCCGCTCCAGCACGGCCTGCCGGACATCGAGGTAGGCCTGGTTGCCGTGCTCGGTGCGGGCGCGCACGTCCAGCAGCGGATCGGTCATCCGGGCGACGCCCGCCACCCGGACCCCATCGCCGACACCGTCGTAGCGCGACCACATCGCGGGGCGGTCCGGACCGCCCACCGCCTCGGCGGTGACGCGGCGCCGGGCGTAGCCCTCGGTGTCGACGTTGGCGATGTTGCTGCCCGCGACGTCCATCGCGACCCGGTTGTACTGCAGCGCGGTGAGCGCGGTGTTGATCGAGGAGAAGGTGCCGGACATGTCCTAGATGCTCCAGTCCAGGATCTGGCGGCGTGGGGCCGAGACCGCCACGGCCGCGCCGTCGGCCCCATAGCTCTCGTGGCCCTCCCCCAGACTGAGCAGCGTGTCGCGCGCAGAGCGGAAGCCGGCGGTGATCAGCTCCTTGTTGGTGTCGGCCAGCGCACTGATCTCGGCGGTGACGGCGACGAACGCCTCGTGGTGGTCCAGCAGGATGCCGCGCCAGGGCTCGCCGGCCGCCTCGGCCAGGCCGCGCAGGCTGGAGTTGTCGCCCATCCCGATCGACGCGGCGGCCTCGTCGGCGGCCACCGAGCGCAGGATCTCGGTCTCCCGGATCGTCTCCAGGACCGCCTCGACCTCGCGAGCTGCCCGCATCAGCCAGCGGTTGCGACCACTGGCAAGCACCAGCTGCTCCTCCTCCAGCTTGAACAGGAGGGTGTCGAGCAGCTCCCGTTCGCGCCACAGGATCTGTGAGAGCTTCTCCATGTCGGCCCTTCAGGTCGCGGTCGGCGGCGGTTGGCGGCGAGTTCCCTCGCCGGTCACTCTCCGATCGGACGGCGCCGGCCGTACCTGAGCAGAACGCCGCAGAAAACCCGGCCGGAGGCCGAGAGCCGTGTCCCGCACCCATAGCCCAGAAGGACTAGGCCGCCGTAGTCCCAAAGTCCCCAATTGCGTTACCAAACGCATGAAATTCGTCTGAGGCCTAGCAAATCGGACATTAGGGGCACAGAGTTCAGCGCATGAGCGAGGGAGGCTCCATGAGCAGCAGCATGGCGAACGGCCACACACCGAGCGTCGGCAGCGACGGCGAGGACCTGATCCTCACCCACATTCCGGTAGTCACCCACATCGTCCGCGAGACCATGGCCCGCGTTCCCAGCCACGTCAGCCGCGACGACCTCACCTCCGCCGGCCTGGCCGCCCTGGTGGTCGCCAGCCGGTCCTTCGACGCCGAGCGCGGGGTGCCCTTCGCCCGGTACGCCGCCACGCGCGTCCGTGGCGCGATCCTCGACGAGCTGCGCGGCATCGACTGGGCCTCCCGCTCGGTGCGCCGCCGGGCCCGCGACCTGGAGGCGACTCGGGCTCAGCTGGCCGGCATCCTCGGTCGCGTGCCCACCAACGAGGAGATCGCCAAGGCGCTCGGCCTGACCCTCGCCGAGATCGCCCAGAACGAGGACGACATCGCCCGCGCCCAGGTCCTCTCTCTGCAGGGCGCCCAGGACGCCTCGCTGGACGACATCCTGCCGGCCAACGGACCGACCCCCGAGCAGCTGGTGGAGCACCGCGAGCGCCTGACCTACCTGGTCGAGGCGGTCGCCGAGCTGCCGGAGCGGCTGCGGATCGTCGTCCAGGACTACTTCCTCGCCGAGCGGCCGATGGCCGAGATCGCCGCCGAGCTCGGCGTCAGCGAGTCGCGGGTCTCGCAGATGCGGGCCGAGGCGCTGGTCCTGCTCCGCGACGCGCTCAACCACGAGCTGGACCCGGCTCTGCTGCAGCCGCACGCCCGTCCCCATGGCTCCGCGGCACGGCGCCGGGAGGCCTACTTCGCCGCCGTGGCCGCGCGGCACGCCGCCTCCTCTCGCCGCGCGCGTCCCTCCGTCGCACTGGACGAGACGGCCTAGAGCGACCGCCCAGAAGCGGTCCGAAAAAAGCTCCCCCGAACTCCTCATCCAGTCACGCGCGGCGCCGATGAGTACCGCGACGGAGCCCACGGATGGGCTCCCGCATGTGACTCACACGTCCAGGAAGGAACTATCATGAGTCTTCGCATCAACCAGAACATCGACGCCTTCAACTCGTACCGCAACCTGTCGGTCACGCAGGGCCAGATGTCCCGCTCGCTGGAGAAGCTGTCCAGCGGCTTCCGGATCAACCGGGCCGCTGACGACGCCGCCGGTCTGGCCATCTCCGAAGGCCTGCGCTCGCAGGTGGGTGGCCTCAAGGTCGCCGTCCGCAACGCTCAGGACGGCATCTCGGTGGTGCAGACGGCTGAAGGTGCGCTGACCGAGGTCCACTCGATCCTCCAGCGCATGCGCGACCTCGCCGTTCAGGCCTCGAACGACAGCAACAACGCCAGTGCCCGTTCGGCGATCGAGGAGGAGGTCACCCAGCTGAAGGACGAGCTGGGCCGGATCGCCGACTCGACCAACTTCAACGGCACCAAGCTGCTCGACGGCAGCGCCGGCACGCTGAACTTCCAGGTGGGTGCGGACGGCGACGGCAACAGCCGGATCGCGGTCGACCTCAGCAGCGCGGACATCAGCAACGTGGCCGACGCGCTGACCAACGGACGGTACGCCCGCACGGGTGCCGTCGACGGCGCGGCCACCACCGGCAACTGGACCTTCTCCCAGGGTGGCAGCGTCGTGACCGTCGCCATGGGCGCGGTCGACACAGGCCGGACCGTCGGCGACGTGGTCAACACGCTGAACGGCAACACCGACTTCGCGCACAACTTCACCGCGAAGCTGGACAGCAGCGGTGAGCTGGTGGTGACCTCCAAGGTCTCCAACGCCGCGGTCACTGTGGCCGGCACCGGCTACACCGCCGGTGCGGGCGCCGCCGGCGCTCTGGACTTCTCGAGCCACGCCGGCGCCCAGGCGGCGATCGACGTGATCGACAACCAGATCCAGGGCGTCTCGACCGCGCGCGCGAACCTCGGTGCGGTCCAGAACCGGTTCGAGCACACCATCAACAACCTCAACGTGGCGGTCGAGAACCTGTCCGCCTCCGAGAGCCGGATCCGCGACACCGACATGGCGCAGGAGATGATGAGCTTCACGCGGGCTCAGATCCTGTCGCAGGCCGGCACCGCGATGCTCGCGCAGGCCAACCAGGCCCCGCAGAGCGTGCTGCAGTTGCTGCGCGGCTGATCCAACCTGCTCCGGTGAGGGGCGGCGCACCCCGCCCCTCACCGGAGCAACCAGCGTCCCTAGGAGTCCGACATGGCAACGGCGAGCATCAGCGGCCTGGCAAGCGGCCTGGACTCGGCCACGATCATCAGCCAGCTGATGCAGCTGGAGGCAGCGCCCCAGACCAAGCTGAAGTCCCGACTCACCACCGAGCAGTCCACGCTCAAGACGCTGCAGGACCTCAACACCCGGGTCGCCTCCCTGCAGACCCAGGCCGCCGGGCTGGCCGACGCGGCCAAGTGGTCGACCGCCAAGGCCTCCAGCAGCTCCTCGGCCGTCACCGTGACCGCGACGGGCACCGTCGCCCCGGCGAGCCTCTCCGTCACCGTCGACCAGGTGGCGATCGCCCACCGGCTCACCTTCGCCGGCACCGCCGCCGGCGACGCCGAGGTGGTCACCGGCGGCACCACCGTGGACCTGACCATCGACGGCACCACCACCACACTGGAGACCGGGGACGGCACGCTCGACGGGCTGGTGAACGCCCTCAACGCCTCCGGCACCGGCGTCAATGCCACCAAGATCAAGCTGGACAGCGGCGAGTACCGCCTGATCGTCACCTCCGCCTCCACCGGCGCGGCGGGCGCCTTCACGCTCACCGGCTCCGACGGCAGCGACCTGCTCGGCGGGGCGAGTGTCCGTGCCGGCCAGGACGCCCGGATCACCATCGGCTCCGACACCATCCACTCGGCGACCAACACCTTCGCCGGGATCGCCGACGGCATCGATCTCACCGTCTCCGCCGCGGCGGTCGGCAGCACCGTGGACATCACGGTCGAGCGCGACAGCTCGACGATCGCCGGAAAGATGACGTCGCTGGTGGACGCCATCAATTCCACGTTGAGCCAGATCGACTCGCTGACGGCGTACAACGCCAGCACCAAGACCGCCGGACCGCTGGCCGGCGACACCTCGATCCGCTCGCTGCGCGACACCCTGCTCAGCACCGTCTACCCCAGCGACGGCACGTCGATGGCCGGCGTCGGCCTCCAGACCGACCGCAACGGCAAGCTCGTCTTCGACGCCGACGCGTTCGCCGCGGCGTACGCCGCCGACCCGGCCGGCACCGCCGCGAAGTTCACCTCCGGCGACGTGGCCGGCTTCGCCGCGCGGGTCTCCGCGGTGGCCACGACCGCCAGCGACAAGTACGACGGCACCATCACCTCCTCGATCAACGGCCGCACCAGCACGATCAGCCGGCTCCAGGGGGACATCGAGGCCTGGGACCGCCGCCTGGACCTGCGCCGCACCACCCTGGAACGGCAGTTCACCGCCCTGGAGACGGCGCTGTCGCAGATGAACAGCCAGTCCAACTGGCTCGCCTCCCAGATCAGCTCCCTGACTGCCAACTCGAACAACGGCTAAGACTCGATGACACCAAGGAAGTGGCGATGACCCCCAACGCACGCGCGGCATACATGGATGCCTCGATCGCGACGGCCAGCCCGGCGCAGCTGTTGGTGATGCTCTACCAGCGCCTCGTCCTCGACGTGCGCCGCGGCCTGGACGCGCAGCGCCTCCACAACCACCAGGAGGCACACCTCCAGCTGACCCACGCGCAGGACATCGTGATGGAGCTGCAGAGCAGCCTCAAGACCGACATGTTCGTCGGCGGGGAGGATCTGGCCGCGCTCTACGGCTATCTGCACCGCCAGCTGATCATCGCCAACGTCCGCAAGAACCCCGAGGTCACCGAGCACTGCCTGATGCTGGTCACCGACCTGTGCGAGACCTGGAGCCAGGCCGCCGCACAGAGCACCCAGACCAAGACCGCCTGATGACCTCCGTCCACGAGGCCTGGGACCACGAGCTGGACCGCCTGGAGGCAGACCTCCGCCGGGCCGAGGCCACCGCGACCGAGGCGAATCCGGAGACCGTGCGTCCCTGGCACACCTGGGAGCCACCGGCCATGCCCGGACCGATCCCGGCTGATCTCCTCGACCGGGCCACCGGTCTCCTCGGCCGCATCGAGACCGCCCAGAACGCCCTGACCCGCTCCCTGTCGGCCGTCCAGGACCAGCTCGGCTTCGCGAGCAAGGTCGGCGACATCGCGCCGGCGGCCGGCGAGCGACGGCCCGTCTACCTCGACGTCTCCTGCTGAGCTCTCGAAGTCTTTCGGTGTTTTCGCTCAGGTAGCCGTCGGCGCCGCCGAAGTAGCCACCAGAGCAAGGAGTGCTCTACCCCGCCGAAGGACCGGCGCCGCCACTGAGACGAGAGGCTCGGTCGTGTCCTTCGCCATCACCGACGCCGTGGGCCAGGCACTCCACACGGCTCTCTCCGGTGTCACCGTGCGCCAGAACGCCATCGCCGACAACATCGCGAACGTCGACACGCCCGGCTTCCGCGCCACCAGCGTCGACTTCGAGTCCCAGCTGCGCTCGGCGATCGAGGACGGCTCCTTCGGGCGCGGCTCCGCCCGGGTCACCGTGACCAGCGCACCGACCGACACCCCGGTCGGCGCCAACGGCAACAACGTCGACCTCCGCAAGGAGACGATGGCCGCGATCCAGAGCCAGTTCCAGTACCAGATCCTCACCCGCGCGGTGACCGACCGGTACAACGTCCTCAAGACCGCCGCGACGGGTCAGTGACCATGGGCGCCTTCGACATGCTCCGCATCGCGAACACCAGCCTGGGCATGCACCAGACCTGGCTGGACGCGCTGGCCAACAACATCGCCAACGTCAACACCGCCCGGCGCAGCGACCAGCCCGCCTTCCAGGCACAGATGGTGGTCGCGGAGGCCCGGCCCGACGGCGGCGTCGGGGTCGCCGGCGTCGTCGTCTCCGACCCGACCGGCCGGCTGGTCCACGACCCGACGCACGCGCTGGCCGACGAGAGCGGCTACGTGCGGCTGCCCGAGGTCGACCTGGCCAGCCAGATGAGCCAGCTGGTGATGGCCCAGCGCGGCTTCCAGGCCTCGGTGCAGGTCACCAAGAACGCGCAGGACACCTATTCATCCGCACTGCAGATCGGACGTAGCTGATGAGCGAGCCCAGCGTGCGAATCCAACGACTCAGCGTCCGGGCTCATGAGTCGACCCATGCGAAGCGAGGCCGGTCATGAGCGTCTCTGGAGTGGAGAGCGTCGGCTTCACGCCGTACGTCGCTCCCAGTGTCGGACCCAGCGTCAGCTCGCCGGCCCCGGCCGCCGCGGGCGGTCAGGAGTTCGGCAACCTGGTGCTCGACGGCCTGGACCGCCTGGAGCGGCTCCAGGACCGCAGCGACGGGTTGGCCGTGCAGGCCGCGACCGGTGACCTGGGCGCGATCCACGACTACACCATCGCCGCCACCGAGGCGGGGGTCGCCACCCAGCTGACCGTGGCCGTGCGCAACAAGGCCGTCGAGGCGTTCACCGAGATCATGCGGATGCAGGTCTGATGAAGGACACGCTGACCCGCACCCTCTCGCGCTATCAGCGCGCGTTCATGGAGTTCACCACCGGGCAGAAGGTGGTGGCCGTCCTCGGCACCGCGGCGCTCCTGCTGGCGGGCTTCCTGGTGTTCCGCTGGGCCGCGACGCCCAGCTATTCCCCGCTCTTCAGCAACCTCGCGTCCGCCGACGCCTCCGCCGTCATCGACAAGCTGGACGCCGAGGGGATCTCCTACAAGATCACCAACGGCGGCTCGACCATCATGATCCCCAAGGAGAAGGTCTACTCGACCCGGATCACCCTCAGCGGGGAGGGCCTGCCCAGCGGCAGTGGCGACAGCGGCTACGCGATCCTGGACAAGCAGAACCTCTCCACCTCCCAGTTCCAGGAGCAGACCAACTTCAAGCGGGCCATGGAGGCGGAGCTCTCCAAGACCATCGAGGCGCTCAACGGCGTCCAATCGGCGGTCGTCCACCTGGCTCTCCCACAGAAGCAGGTCT